>JAICJW010000470.1 GCA_025928215.1 Chloroflexia bacterium
AGATACCCGGCGTCACCACCGGCGGCGCGCCGCCGGCGACGGGCGCGGGCGCCGGTACACCCGCCGCCGCGAACGGTACGGCACCGGCCGGAGCTGGCACGGTCTCCGTTGTCTCGTCCGTCGGCGCGGGGACGCCGGGCGGCACGGGCGGAACGCCGAGCGTTTCCGGCACAACAACCGGCACGACAACCGGCACCGGCACGGCCGCCGGTACGCCGACGACGGCCGTGCCATCCGCGACGCCATCCGCAACGCCCGCGCCGGGCGTCTCCATCGCGCCGCCATCCTGCCCGGATACGATCGTCGGCAATACGGATACCTGCTCGCTCGTCACGGTGACCAATAGCGGCGCGGCGCCCCTGACGATTTCGAAGGTTGAGGCGACGGGGGATTTCTCGATCAGCGACTGGAAATCCAGTTGCGGCACGCGTATTTCGTCCGCGGGATCGTGTCAGGTCGTCGTTGGCTTCGCGCCGTCGGCCAGCGGCAGCCGCGTCGGGCGGATGACCGTCACGGATAACGCGGGGGACAGCCCGCAGTCCGTACCGCTCAGCGGGCGAGGGATCGCGCAATCAACCGCAGTCCCGACCGCCACGCCGATCCCGGTGCCGGCGATCAAGATTGATCAAGTGACCTGCCCGGATACGCTCATCAATACGTCGCAGCAATGCTCGCTGACGACGATCACGAACACGAGTTCGCTGGCGGTTTCGATCACGGGCCTGACGCCGACCGGGGAGTTCGCGCTCGGCAGTAATACCTGCTCCACCCCGCTCGCGCCGGGATCGCCATGTCAGTTGGTCATCAACTTCAAGCCGACCGATCTGGGTGCCCGGATTGGTTCACTGACCGTTACCTATGGCGGGGCCGGAAGCCCACAGACCGTCCCGCTTCACGGGATTGGCGTTGCGCCCGCAGTCTCGCTCACGGCGTCGAATTGCCCGGAAACTCACGTCGGGCTATCCGTGACGTGCCCCGCAACGCTCTCCAATACAGGGACGGCCGTTATGGCGAGTTCCAGTATCACCTTCGCCACCACGACCGGTGGATTCGGCAACCCCGCCATTCCCGCCAATGCGTGCGGCTCCAGCCTCGCTATTGGGGCGACCTGTCAGATTCCGGTCACGTTCTCGCCCCCGATCAATGGCACCTTTACCGGCGTCCTGACCGTGAACGATAACGCGCCCGGCGCACCGCACACGGCCACCATCACCGGGGTTGGGAGCGGTGGTGTGCCTGCTATCACCTTTAATCCATCGCCATTGCCCTGTGGAGCCGTCAAGGCGGGAACCTCGCAAGCCTGTCCAGTGGTGACTGTTACGAATACTGGTACGGCGACGCTGACGAATATCAGTGTCACCGTTGCGGAAGTGACGCCGCCTACCCCGAATCCGTACAACGATACCACTACCTGCGGCGCGAGTTTGGCTCCCCAAGCATCTTGCACCGTCACGGTGACATTCGCTCCTCCGCTCGTGCCTCTAAATCCCTCATATACCGGCACGCTGACAATTGCTGGGAACCCTGGTATCTCACAGGCAGTGCAAGTAACTGGGACTGTTACCCCATAGTGTGAAGACGAAGCCTCAATCTGCGACGCCCGGACCAGGCCGGGAAATCCTAACCCCCCAACCCCCTTCCCGCGTCGGGAAGGGGCCGGGGGTTAGGATTTCCCCGCACGAATGGTATACTCATGCATGACCTGGCCCCGTAGGTCAAAGGATAGACCGGCAGCGTCCTAAGCTGCGCGTTGGGGGTTCGAGTCCCTCCGGGGTCACCATCCGCTTCCGCGACACGCCGGGGCGGACGAGCGAAAGGGGGCATGCGATGGAACTGCATATCAAGCCGCATCAGATTACCCTCTCACCGGAATTGCAGACATACATTGACCGGCGGCTTGGCCGCCTCGACCGTTTCCTCGACCGCGTGACGGACGCGAAGCTCGAACTGCGCGAGGAGCAGCGGCGCACGGGCGGCGTCCGCCAGATCGCGCAACTGACGATCGCGACGAACTTCGCCCTCCTGCGTGCCGAGGAGGAAGCGGCGGATGTGCATGCGGCGGTGGACGCCGTGGCGACGAAGATGGAGCGGCAGATCGTCCGCTATCGGAGTAAATGGAAGAGCCGCCGCCACGGCCACCACGAGAGCGATACGTCGCTCCCGACGATGGAACCGGAGATCGAGGCGGACGGTGATCTGCCGGAGACGGCAATTATGCGGACGAAATTCTTCTCCGCCAAGCCGATTGATGCGGACGAGGCAATCGAGCAGATGGAATTGCTCGGCCATACCTTTTTCGCCTTCATTGATGCCCGCAGCGGCCGCGTCAATGTCGTTTACCGGCGGCGCAGTGGCGGCTATGGGCTGTTGCAACCGGCGGAGTGATCGGTCGGAACGGGAATAGTGGCCCCGCTGTTGCGTTGCAGTTGCACGGTGGATAGTGGCTCCTGAAACGCACGTCGGAGGCGACCGTTTGACAGACACGGCGGCACTCGTCGGGATCGAATCCGGGACTGAAAAGATGACCGTCGAGGCAGCGACCTTTGACGCGCTCCGCGATGCGTGGGATGCGTTGCTGCCGGCGGCGATCACGCCCTTACCGTTTCAGTCGCATGGCTGGGCGGAGTCGTGGTTTCGCGTCTTCGGCGGCGATGCCCCGCCGCTCCTGCTCGCGATTCGCGACGAAGCGGGCGCGTTGATCGGTATCGCGCCGCTGGTCATCGTGCAAACCGCCCTCGGTCGCACCGTGCAACTGATGGGCGGGGACGATGTGACCGATTATCTGGACCTCGTCGCTGCGGAGCGCGATCTGCGGCGGGTGTGGCGGGCGGTGCTCGATTATCTGCTCCACATGCGGGAGAGATGGGACGCGATTGATCTGCACTGCGTACCGCACTGGTCGCCGTCGCACGCAATCGTCGCGGATCTGCTCTCCGAGACGATGGTCGTTCGCATTGTGCAGGAGGAAGTCTGCCCGGTCGTGCGGCTTGGCGGGTCGTACGACGCCTATCTGCGCGCCTTGCCGAAGAAAGAGCGGCATGAGGTGCGGCGCAAGGCGCGCAACTTCGAGCGCGACGCGCCTTCCGGCATGCTCCGCATCCTCACCGCGCGGGA
>JAICJW010000482.1 GCA_025928215.1 Chloroflexia bacterium
CGCCGCATCACGCGCGATGATCTCGCGCACGTCGTTCTTACATCGCTCCACCGCCGACCGGACTTCGCGGGAGGTCGCGTCATCGCCCCGAGCGATCGCGGATCGCATCGCACCCAGACGGTGCGTGTGAGCTCCCGCAGTTCGTCCTGCACGAAGCCGAATTCGGGGCGGCCCATGCCTGGATCGGCGGCGCCGCTGAATCGCGCCCAGAAATGCTGGATCGCCTCCGCATGTTCGCCCAACGCGTTCCGCCCTGTGTCCGTCAGTGCGTAAACTCGCCGGTCGTCCTCCTGCCCCGCCAGGACGAAGCCGAGATCTTCCAGCAGTTGCAGCGTCGGATAGACCGCGCCGGGGCTGGGCGCATACGCACCGCCCGTCTGCTCATCGAGCCACTTGATGATCTCATAGCCGTGCTTCGGCCCGCCGCGTAGGGCCTCCAGGAGCACATAGCGCATCATGCCTCGCTCGACGCGACCACGACGCCCGCGCCCCTCAAACCATTCTTCATTCCCCTGATCGTGCCACCGACGATGCGGTGCATGCTCGTCCCGATGGGCGTGCTGCGCCTCCCGACCGCCGCCGCTTCTTCCGTCATGCATGGGTCTACTCCTTCATTGGTTGCGGTCTAACGTAGTTATCACGATATATCGAGATGCGGTCATGATAAGGCGTGAAGGACGCGATGTCAAGCCTCTCCGCGCTGTTTCCTCTCTTTCAGAACAGCGAGCATGCGGGTATCCTTCCATCGCGGCACCGGTCGAATGGCTAGGGTGAAAGGAGCAAGGAGCGATGAGTAGCACTGGCTCGCGTCCGGTTCCGCTCCGGGTCGTCCTCGATTGCGATACCGCCAATGAGATAGACGATCAGTTCGCGATTGCCTATGCGCTCGGCTCGCCGACACTCGACGTGCGCGGTGTGATCTCCGTGCAGAACACGCTGATTCACGGCGCGGGTTCGGTAGAGCGGTATCAGGAAGAAGCGGAGCGCGTCGTCGCGCTCTGCGGCAGAAAGGCGGATGTGCCCTGCGTGCGCGGTGCGGTTCGCCCGATGGAGACGCCCGGATCGCCCGTATTGAGCGAAGGGCTGGATTTCCTGATCGCTGAAGCGAAGCGGGGGCCGCTGACGATCATCGCGACCGGCCCGATCACGGATATTGCCTCGCTCCTGCTCGTCGCGCCGGAAGTGCAAGAGAATCTGCGCGTCGTCTGGCTTGGCGGTTTCCCCGATGCCGCGACCTATATCCGCTGGCGATTGGGCGAATTGAATGGGCGGGCGGACATCGCGGCGTGGCGCGTCCTGTTCGCGCAACCCGTCGCGCTGCTGCAACTGCCCGGTTGGCCCGGCGTGGCGAAACTGGCCGTCGAGTATGGCCCCTACGTGGCGGAATTGCGTGCCATGGGTCGCCCTGTCGCCGCCTATCTCGCGGAGATTGCCGATGCGTGGCGCGCGCAGCGCGAGACACTTGGCTATGGCCCGCAGCGGCGCAAAATCCTCTGGGATGTCGCCAATGTCGCCGCCGTCATCGCCCCCGCCGCCGTCACCGTGACGCCAACAGCGACACCGGCACTCGATGTCGCGGGCGCGCACGACTTCGACCGCCCCGGCCGGACGGTGGATGTCGTGACCGACCTCGACGCCGCCTGGATCCTCGCCGATCTGCGCGCCGCCCTGCTGCGGCTGCCCGCGATGTTGTAAACCCGTGGCGTCCTTTGTGCGATGCCCTCCATGCGGCGTGATCCGCACGGCAACGGAGCATCGCACCAGCAGTGAGGGGAGTTCCACATGAGCATTTCTGCCATGACCTATACCGATCATATGCAGTTGATGGAGCAGTGTATCGCCAACTGTCAGGCATGCGTCGTCGCCTGCGAGCGATGCGTGGATAGCTGCCTGACGAGCGAGCAGGTGGCGACGATGACCGACTGCGTCCGGCTCTGCCGCGATTGCTCGGACAGCTGCGTGCAGTGTGTCCGCTTCATGGCGCGCGGCTCGCATTTCCACGGCAATATCTGCGCGGTCTGCGCGGACCTCTGCGCGGCCTGCGCGGCGGAGTGCGAGAAACACCGCGAGGTGGCCGCCTGTCAGACGTGCGCCAAAGCCTGCCGCCTTTGCGAGGAGACGTGCCGCCAGATGGGCCAGATGGCGGTTTGAGCGCCAAACCGCTTGCAGCCACCTCATCGTTACTGACATCCGGACAGAACGTGGTTCAGCCCGCCATCACTGGAGAACGCCGTTCTGTCCGGATGTCAGTCGGTACGTTTGACGGCGACGCGCCCATCCCCTACGCTCCCCGCGCGATGCCTACCCGCCGCACACCGAAGGAGTGACGATGCTCACCCCACGCTGGCTCCAACGCACGAGAGGGCGCCGGATGGCGAGCGTCGTCATGCTCTGCGCCCTCATCACCGGCAGCGCGACGAGCGGCGCGGCGCTCTTGATTGGCAAGCAGGCGGAGGGGTGGTTTCTCGTGCCGACGAATCAGACGGTGCGTTCCGCCGGGCAGGTGACGCTCCTCGATCAGCGCCCGGTGGATATGGCGCTCCGGCCGGACGGCACGCAACTCGCCGTGATGACGACGAACCTCACCTATCTCCTCAACCCCGCGACGGGCGCGATCACGGAGCAGTTCGACAAGCAGGACCGCAATGTCGCCGGCCTCGCCTACAGCCCGGACGGCGCGCATCTCTACTACGCGAAAGGGAAAGATCATAAGATCGGCGTCGCCGCGATTGACGCGGGCGGCAAGGCGACCTTCGAGGGCGATATTGACACCGGCGCGAAGACGTGGCCCGCCGGTCTCTCCGTCAGCGCGGATGGGGTGACGCTCTACGTCGCCCTCTTCGGCACCAATAGCATGGGCATCATCAGCACCGCCGACCGGAAACTGACGAAGACGATGCCGGTCGGCAGCTCTCCCTTCGGCGCGTACGTCTCGCCGGATGGCAAAGCGGTCTACACGAGCAACTGGGGCGGCCCGCTCCCACAGCC
>JAICJW010000160.1 GCA_025928215.1 Chloroflexia bacterium
CGAGCGGTCGAAATCGGTGACCTGGCTCAGTGTGCCCCCACCGGCAGGTACGGTCCAGAGGCGGTCATTCGCGCCGCCTCTCGTGGGGTGGGCATTGCCGACGACCGCGAGCGTTGCGCCATCCGGCGACCATGCCGGGCTGCCGTATGCGCCATCGTGCGGCGTGACCTGCGTCAAGGCAGCCGAGGCCACATTCACTGTCCAGACATCTATCCGCCGGTCATGGTCTTCGTTCTCGTCGCGATTGGAGGCGAAAGCGATTGTCGTGCTGTCCGGCGACCACGCGATCTGCCCGACGCCCATCGTGCCATGGGTCAACTGGCGTGCCTCGCCGCCATCCGATGGTATCACGAACAACTGCTTGCGCGTATGGTCGAAGAAACCCTCGCCATCGTACTTGTACTTGGCGCGGGTAATGATCTTTGGCTTGTCGCTGTCATCCTTGTAGGCTACGTTGTGCTCGGCTTCCGGGAGCGACGGCACTTTGCAGAGAAAGGCGATCTGCTTTCCGTCCGGCGACCACTGCGGTTCAGATGCCGCATGATCGTCGTCGGTGGTCAGTCGCTGAGCCTCGCCGCCATTGGCGACATCGAGGACGAAGATTTGCCCCTTCATGCCGCGATCCGAAACGAAAGCGATCCGCGTGCCATCCGGCGACCATACGGGGTTCGTGTCCTTCTTTTCCCCACTCGTCACCTGGCGGGCGTCGCCATCGGCGGTCGGAATGATCCAGATGCTCGCCCGATTGCGATTCACTTCCCCATCGGGCTGCGTGACGGTGCAGGCGATCCGCGAACCGTCCGGGGAGAGCGCCACATCATCCACGAAGCGCAGGCGGAACAGGTCGGTCGCTGAGATACTACGCGTGCGTGCCGGTGCGGCGGTAGCCATGCCATCATCCTTTCCATTGGCGTATGATGCGCCAACAACGTCTCTAGACCATGCGCGCTATGATACCAAAGGGTGCAAGGATACGACGTGAGGTGAGTAGTGGAACCGATTCCTGCCGCATTGTACCCATCCGTGGGGACAGAGGGTTGGTGGTGGCGGACACGCGGATACGTCCGACTCATGCACCCTTTCCCGGTGGCGATGAATGCCGTCGCTGCCGTTGCGTTTTCGCTGCTCGCCGCCCACGGTCGGACGGGAATGCGCGCGCCTTTCTTGATCGCGGCAGCGATTATTGGCTCGCAAGCGACCGTCGGTGTCGTCAACGACCTGCGGGATCGCGACCTCGACGCGGTGGGGAAGCCGGAAAAGCCGCTCGTTTCCGGACGCGTCTCCGTGCGGGGTGCGGTCTGCACCGGTACAGGGATGGCAGTGGTCGCGCTCGTCGCGGGGGCAGCGCTCGGGTGGCTCTCCTTGCTGCTCGTGATCGCCATGACGGCGGCTGGATTGGTCTATGACCTCTGGCTGAAGCGGACGGCGGTCTCCTTTCTTCCCTATATCTTCGGGCTGCCGATCCTGCCGATGTGGGCCTGGATCTGCGTGCGCGATGCGCCCCACCGCCTCTGGCTCACCTATCCACTGGGCATACTTGTTGGCTTCGGACTCCATCTTGCCAACGCGCTGCCGGACACCGAGCGGGATCATGCCGGCGGTATCCGGGGGATCGTGCAAGTCGTCGGGACACGGGCGGCGCTGCTCCTCTGCCTCGGGTCATTCGCGGTCACACTCTTGATCGTCGCTGTGCTGACGGCGACGCGCCGGGATGCGGCGGTCGTTGTCCTGCTTGGCGGTGCGGCGGTGTTGCTGGTAGGGGCAGCAGTGTCCGCTCTGGTACAGCCGACGACGAGCACGTGGCAACGGAACTGGGGGCTGCTGATTGGCTGCGCGATCGGCATTGCGGCGGCGTGGTTGCGCGCGCTTTCCTAGGGGGCATATGGCGGGAATCTCCGTTACTGAACGCTGGCAGGTCTGGAAGGGCTTCCGTTATCGCGTCTGGGAGCGCCCCGTGCCGGGGAGTACAATGCCGCCGCTCGTGCTTATCCACGGTTATGCCGCATGCGTTGAGCAGTGGGGCCGCTTCATCCGGGACATCGGGCCAGATGTGCCGGTCTATGCGCTCGACCTCATCGGCTTTGGCGAGGCGAGCAAACCACGCCATGCGGAGTACGGCCGCGCGTTCTATCTCGCGCAACTGGAGCACCTGCGGCATGCCTACAGGCTGGCGCGCGTCGTGGCGGTCGGGCATTCCCTCGGCGGGATGCTGGCCGTTGAGTGGGCAGCCGCGCAACCGGAGATTGTCGCATCAGTCATTGCCCTCGCGCCGGGCGGGCTTCTGTCCGGTGACGAATTCAGCCCCCGACAGCAAGCAGTGATGCGCAAATTTGCGACACCGGCAATCACCCGCCTGCTGTTTGGCCTCATCAGTCATCTCCCCTATCGGCTGCTCTCCGCGCCTGCATACGCGGATCGTGCAGCGATGGAGCCGTATACGCAGGCGGCCCTCAAGCGCGCGCTCCGCTCCCCGGGTGCGGCGTGGTCGTATTCCGCACTGTTCCGCAATCAGGCGGCTTTCCATGCCGCCGCCCGTACCGCGGCGGTTCGCTGCCCGCTGCACGTCATCTGGGGGGCGCGTGACGGGCAGGTGTCACGCGCGGACATCGCGGCGCTCGCGCGCCGCTTCCCGTGCCTGACGCTGACCGAACTCGAAGGCGGCGGGCACTGCGTCCACGAAGAGCGCTCCCGCGAGGTTGCCGCTGAAGTGCGCACGCTGCTCGTCGCCGACGGTCTTCTCGAACCCGTACCGGCGCCGTTGATGGTCGCTAATTGAATGGAAATGAGGCGCGGATGGATGTCACGATGCTTGGTACTGGATCGCCGATGGCACCGGAGCGGAACGCGACCGGCTTGCTCGTTACCGCGCCGGGGTGCGCGCCGCTGCTGATTGACACCTGTGGCGGCTTCGAATTGCCCCGCCAACTGGCGCGCATCGGGCAGCCCATCAATCAGTTACAGAACGTGATCGTCACGCACCGGCATATGGATCATGCGGGCGGGATGCCCGCGCTCTTCATCGCCTCCATCCCCCTGAATCTGTACGCGCTGCCGGACACGCACATGGGTATCCGCGATCTGATGAACGCCTGTTTTCCCGAATGGCCGATTCATCCCGAGGTCGAGCGCATACCCATCGAGCCGGGAACGCCCTATCGCATCGGCGACTTCGCCGTTGAGTTCTATTCCGCTGATCATCGCGTGCCGACGGTTGCAGTGCGGGTGCAGCATAATGGGCGGACACTCGGCTTCAGCGCGGATGGTGTCCCGAATGAGGGCATGGTTGCCTGCGCTCGCGATGCCGACCTCTTTATCTGCGACGCGCTCTGTGCCGCGCGGGATGGCGCGGAATGGGCGACGCGCGCGCGGAGTCTGATGCATCCGGTCGCGCGTGAAGCCGCCGAGATGGCGGTCGCGGCGAACGCACGGTCGCTCGCGCTCACCCATCTTGCCCGGTACGCCAATGCCGACAATCTGCTCGCCGAAGCGCGCGAAGTCTTCAGCGGCCCGGTCGTTGTCCTCGATGACGGAATGCGTCTCTCAGTGTAGCCCGCCACCACCGGATCAATGGCACGGAAATCCGCGCTCGTATCATTCCCCTCGATAATGCGGGAGCACATCGCTGCCGAGTTGTTCGACCGCCGCGAGTGGATCGGGGCCGAGCGGCGGGCCGAAACTGAGATGACGCGCGCCCATCGCGACGAGCGTGTCGAGCCGCGCGATCAGATTCTGCGCGGTGCCGACGACGCCGATACGCAGCATCTTCTCCGTCACGAGCGCACGGGCCTTTTCAGGGTCGCGCTCCGTCATCATCGCGTGCTCGATGGGGCCGAAATCGGCCTTCGTGACGCCGAGCCGGGCGAGGATCAGTGGGCTGAGACCGGCGCCGTAATAGGCGATTTTGTCGCGCAGGGCGGTTTCGGCGGCGCGAGCATCGTCCGAGAGCGAAACCCAGATGCACGCAGCGAGATCAATGTCCGCTATGGCGCGCCCGGCTGCTGCCGCACCTGCTTCAACGAGCGGGCGGACAGTGGCGAAATGCTCCGGCGGAAAGAGGAGCGGTAGCACCCCGTCCGCGACCTCGCCCGCCAGCCGCAGCATCTTCGGCCCCATCGCGCCGAGGTAGACCGGCACACGCCGCCGGGGCGTGAAGCGAAGGTACGCTTCGGGTGTCCATCCTTCGGCGCTGCCGCCGGAAAGGAGCGCGTTGATCTGAGCAATCGCGCGGCGCGTCTCGGCGAGGGGCTGCTCCTGCGTGATGTTGACCCATTTCAGCAGTTCCGCGCCACCGGCGGCGATGCCGAGATTGAACCGCCCGTCGCTGACCTCGTCCAGTGTCGCGGCGAGCATGGCGATTTCGGCGGGATGGATCGTGTAGGGGTTGACGACGCACGTCCCGATCTCGATGCGCGTCGTCGCCTGTGCGATGGTGGTGAGGATGACGGGAACCGAACGTAAAAGGAGGTCATTGCTCACCCAGAACTGGTCAAACCCGGCGGCCTCGGCAGTTTGTGCGAGCGCGACATAATCCGCGACCGGCAAATCGTTGTTCAAACGGATGGAGAACTTCATCGTGTGTCCGCGATCAGCGCGTCGGCATCTATCTCCACGAGATAGCCGGAGCCGACGAGCCTGCTCACCTCGACAAGGGTGTTCGCCGGTCGCACGGCGGCGAAGAAGCGTGCATGTGCTTTGCCAATCGCCTCCCAATCGTCCGCATTCGTAACGTAGATGCGCGTCCGAACGACATCGGCCATCGTTGCCCCCGCCTCAAGGAGCGCCCGCTCGATTTTCTCCAGGATGGCGACGGATTGCGCATAGGGATCGCCCGCGCCGATGATCTCCCCATCCGCATCCGTCGCGGTCGTTCCTGAGACAAAGACCCACTCCCCCACGCGAAGCGCCCGCGAATACCCGACCCGCTCTTCCCACACACTCCCCGATGAAATTCGCTGCCGCCGGTCTTGCATTTGCCCCCTCATTGCTCAGCGTTGCTATCCGTGCCATTCCTCGTGATAGACGCGCACATCGTGATTGAGCCAGGGTTCCGGGGCACTTTGTCCGGCAGCGGATTCCACAAGGAGCCGACGGTACTTGCCGGCGAAATAGACGAGCGGATGCGCACCGACATCGCCACGAATGAGCGCCGTGACCCGACCGATCACAATCGCGTGATCGCCGCCATCCAGCACCTGGTGCACATCGCAGCGGAGCGACGCGAGGCAGCCGAGGATCACCGGCGCGGCAATATCCGTGGAGAAGTGCAGGACATCGGCGATGCCCTCTTGCGGCTGCCCGGCGAAGTTGCGCGAGATCGCCTCCTGCCCCTCATGCAGGAAGTTCACGGCGAACGCCCCCGCCTCCTGAATCAAGGGGTGCAATCGTGCGCGCCGGTCAACACAGACGATGATGAGAAGCGGATCGAGCGAGAGGCTCGCGAAGGCGTTCGCCGTCATGCCGTGAACATCCTCACCGACGCGCGTCGTGACGACCGTCACGCCCGTCGCGAACAGCCCAACGAGATTGCGAAACTCGCGCCGATCAATCGCCTCATCCACCGGCGGCCACCGGCGTTGGTGCGACCGATGCATCCTCCTGATGGAGGAAGGAGCGGATGCGCTCCTTGAGTGGCTCCTTGTCGTAACCGAAGTAGAGCGCGCTCATCATGCGGATCGGGTCGCCGAAGAAGTACCGCTCATAGAGTTCCTGCCGCCCGCCGAAGCCGGAGCAGGCGATGTCCCAGGCGAGGCGGTAGAGCCGCACGCGCTCCTTGCCGTCCGCGTTCGCCGCCTGCAAGTATTTCGAGACATCGGCGGCGATCGGCCCGGCGAAATCCGCCTCGGTGGCGATCGCCATCAAGCCGCTCGCGCCGAGCAGTTGGATGATCTCGACGATGCGTGGGTACATCTTCGGGAACATATTGCGGGCAATGTCGAGCGGCATGCGCGCGGGCGTCATCACGCCCCACGAATCGAGGTGCGCGTCCGCCTCTGCCGCCCGCAGGCATGCCTTCATCGTTTCGAGGTACGTCATTACCTCGGCGGCTTTTTCCTGCACATGCTGGAATTGTTCGATGGCGACGGTCTCGATCATCATGAGGATGACACCGAGGAGAAATTCGGCTTTCGCGATATTCTTGATGCACACCTGGTGCATCATGTGGACGACGGCATCAGTCGCGCCGTAGCAGCCGTTGCAGCGCTCCATATCCCCGAAAAGGAACATCCGCTCCCACGGCACGGTGACATCATCGAAGACGACAATCGCGTCCATCTCCTCGAAGCGCGAGGCAAGCGGGTGATCGAAGTGCGACTTACCCTGATCGAGCGATTCGCGGCAAATGAACTTCATGCCCGGCGTATCCGTCGCGATGGAGAAGGCGAAGGCGTATTTGTCCGCGTTTTCGTTCTTCACGACGGTCGAGGGGAAGACCATGATTTCGTCCGCTAAGGGCGCGCTCGTCGCGAGCATCCGGCAACCGCGAATCACGACGCCATCACTGTTCGTCGTGACGATCCCGGCGGGCAAATAGGGGTCAGCCTGCTCGTTGACCCCCTTCGAGCGGTTCGCCTGCGGGTTAATCAGGGTATGCGTCAGACAGAGGTCGTGCTCGCGGATGTAGTCATAATAATTGCGGACATTCTCACCGAAACGGGGGTCGTTGGCGGCGAAGTAGTCGGACGCGGCGGCCATTGCCATGAAGGAGGTGTTCACGTAGTCTGGCGTCCGGCCCATCATGCCGCCGGAGTAGTTCGCCCACTGCCGCATCATCTCGCGCCGCCGCGCGAGGTCCGTCGGCGTGCGCGGTGTCAGGAACGATATCCCCACCCGGTCGCCCGTCGTCGGCGATGGATAGGTCATCACGTCGCGGAGTGCGGGATCGTACTGCATGTCGTAGAGATGCGCGTATGATTCGACGCCGCGCCGCGTCGCGGGGTGCGTCGTGACATCGTCAACGCGCTCGCCGCCGATCCAGATTTCTCGCTTCATCTTTTTCAAATCGGCGATGTATTGCGCTCCGCTTCGTGCTGGCATGTGCTCACTCCGTTCGCGGGAGGACTAAGGACTTAGGACTAAGGACTAAGTCAGTCCCGTACCGACCACTTTGAATTTCCCTGTGGCCTCCTACCTACTTAGTCCTAAGTCCTTAGTCCTAATGTACATACGTCGGCGTGCTTGTCATCTGTGGCTCGTGTGTCGGGACGAATGAGCCGTCCGTGATGGATTGGACGTGCATTGCTTCCTCAAACCAGCAGCGGGGGACGTAATGGCCCCAGAGCGTTTGGCGGCGTGGATCATTGAGCGTCCAGCGGATCGGTGCGAAATCGGGATCCACGGTCAGATAGTCGCTGGCATAGAGTTCGATGCGATTGCCGTCGGGGTCGCGCACGTAGAGAAAGAGGGCGTTGGCGATGCCATGCCGCCCCGGCCCGCGCTCGATGGCGTCGGCGCGGTTCGCGCCCGCCAGCACATCGCAGCAGCGGAGGACGGCCATCGCATCGGGCAGCGACCACGCGCCGTGATGGACGCGCGGCCCGACGCCATTCATGATCGCGACATCATGCACGGAGCCTTTGCGATGGAGCCACGCTGCCCAGAGGCGCTCCGGTTCATCTTCCGTGCCAGTGTATTCCGAGCAGCGGAAGCCGAGTGTGCGCATATACCACTCCGTTAGCGCCTGACAATCCGGCACCTGAATATTGAAGTGATCCATCCGCATGATGTGCGCGCCCCGATAGAGATCGAACCGCTGCAAGAGCCGCTCGGCGGGGTCCATCGCGGCGTAGAACTCCGTCGGAATACCGGCGGGGTCCTGCATCCGCAGCGCCTTGCCCTGCCCGCGCTCTTCACCCGGTTCAATCCAGCGGTGGGGTAATCCTTGCGCCTCCGCCATCGCTGCCAGCGCGTCCAAATCGGCATCGGTTGCCACGCGATAGGCGAGATGCGCGACGCCGGGTTGCGCGGCGAGGGTGAGGGTCAGCGAGTGGTGGGTGCGTTCTTCGAGTCCGCGCAGGTAGATATGCCCCTCATCCGCAGCCGTCTCGACAAAGCCGAGCAGGTCCACGTAGAACGCCCGCGCCCGCGCGAGGTCGGTGACGAGAAATTCGATGTGCCCGGCGCGCACGACATTCCCCACCGCCTGCTCAAGCCGCGCCCGCATATCGAGCCGGGTTGCCGTGTCAATCGTCGCCATGTCACCCTCCTGACAGACCGGACAAACCGATGCGGTTCACGTGTTCTCTCCCCGCGATGACACGCCGAATTTGGGGATGTGGTGGTCGCCGATGGCGATGGCGATATTTTTCATGTCGCAGTAGAACTCCCACGAGTAGTGGCCGCCCTCGCGCCCGATGCCGCTCTCCTTGGCGCCGCCGAAGGGGGTGCGGAGATCGCGGACATTCTGCGAGTTCACCCAGACCATGCCACATTGAATACCCTGCGCCACCCGGTTCGCCTTCGCGACATCTTGCGTCCAGACATAGCCAGCAAGGCCATATTTCACGTCGCTGGCAATTCGCACCGCCTCTTCCTCGCCATCGAAGGGGATGACGACGAGGACGGGGCCAAAGACCTCTTCCTGCGCGATTCGCATTTTATTATCCACATCGGCGAAGAGTGTTGGCTGCATGTAGTTCCCTTGCTCCATGCCCGGCACGCGTCCACCACCCGCGACGAGTTTCGCGCCCTCGCGTGTGCCGATCTCAACATACTCAAGCACGCTCGCCAGATGGCTTGGGTGGATCAGTGAGCCGATTTCGGTCTGTTTGTCCATCGGGTCGCCGACGCGGATGTTCTTGACGCGTGCCGCGAGGTCGGCGACGAATCGGTCGTAGATCGGCCGTTCGACGATGCAGCGCGAACTGGCGGTGCAGCGCTCGCCGTTGAGCGAATATACACCGAAGACGGCCGCATCGAGCGCGCGGTCGTAATCGGCGTCCGCGAAGATGACGATGGGCGATTTGCCGCCCAGCTCCATCGAATACCGCTTCATCGTCGCCGCGCCCTCGCGCATGATCGCCCGGCCCGTCACTGTCTCGCCCGTGAAGGAGATCAGTTGCACATCCTCGCTCTTGACCATCCCCATGCCGATCGTTTCCCCCGCGCCATAGACGAGATTGAAGACGCCGTCCGGCACGCCCGCGTCGCGGATGCACTCGGCCAGTTTCTCGTTCGAGAGCGGCGTCCACGAGGCGGGCTTGACGACCGCCGTGCAGCCGCTGGCGAGGCACGGCGCGACCTTCCACGAGGTGAGCATGAAGGGCAGATTCCACGGGGTGATGAGCCCCGCGACACCGGCAGGGCGCTGGATCGTGTAGTTGAGGTAGTCGGCGCTGTGATAGGCCGCGCCGTC
>JAICJW010000152.1 GCA_025928215.1 Chloroflexia bacterium
CACAAGGGGTGCCCCTACAGGCAATCGGCACGAGCGTACCGAGAACGCATCAGCCCTGACCGGAATCCGGGGATGGCTACATGGTGCAAAAGGGATACTCGCGAACGCCGCGCTCGCGCGCCTGTACTGGCATCTCGAACCGGGCGGCGCGCTGATTATTGATGGTGGTCTGACGGCGCGCTAACCCCCGGCTAAGGCTCCCATAATCAGGAACGGCTCACTCCCTGCCGCGACCGCGTCGGGGAGCGGGGCATCGGGCGATTCATGGGAGAGGTCCTGCGTGCAGGCAAAGAACCGCAGGAACGGCCGGCGCTGTTGTGTGATCGGGTCACGGATCGTCCCGCGCAACATCGGATAGGCGGCCTCCAGCGCGTCGAGAATCGCGCGTTGCGTCGCCTGTCCCTCGATGGAGAGCGCCACCTCCCCATCGAGATGCGCCAGGGTCCGCAGATGGTACGGGAGTTCGACGCGGATCATGGCAGTGTCTGCACTTCGACGGACAACACGGCCGGCAGATCACGGACGATGGCGGACCAGTGGTCCCCCGCATCTGCCGATGCGTAAACCTGCCCGCCGGTGGTACCGAAATAGATGCCGCACGAATCGAGCGCGTCAACTGCCATCGCGTCGCGCAGCACGTTGACGTAGCAGTCGCTTTGCGGCAGGCCGTCCGTCAGCGCTTCCCATGCGTTGCCGCCCGTCCGGCTGCGGTAGACGCGCAGCTTTCCCTCTGGCGGGTAGTGCTCGGAGTCGCTCGTGATCGGGACGACGTAGATCGTCTCCGGTTCGTGCGCGTGGACGGCGATTGGGAAGCCGAAGTCGCTCGGCAGGTTCCCGCTCACCTCGTGCCACGACTCGCCGGCGTTGTCACTGCGCATAATGTCCCAATGCTTCTGCATGAAGAGGACATCCGGACGCGACGGATGCATCGCGAGGTTGTGAACGCAGTGGCCGACGTCGGCGGTTGGGTCGGGGATGTATTCGGAGTTCAGGCCGTGATTCACTGGCCGCCAGGTCGTACCCGCGTCGTCGGTCCGAAAGACACCGGCGGCGGAAATGGCGACGAAGATCCGTCCGGCATCGCGCGGATCGAGCACGATCGTGTGCAAGCACATCCCACCGGCGCCGGGTTGCCAGAGATGCCCCGAAGCGTTGCGCAGCCCGGAAAGCTCCTGCCATGTCTGGCCGCCGTCGCTCGAACGGAATAACGCTGCGTCTTCCACCCCGGCGTAGACCGTGTCCGCGTCCGTCGGGGAGGGTTCGAGATGCCAGACGCGCGCGAACTCCCACGGATGCTGCGTGCCGTCGTACCACTGGTGCGTACCGGGGACGCCATCGTACGCGAACTGATTCCCCACCGGCGCCCACGTCTTCCCGCCGTCGTCGGAGCGCTGGATCATCTGCCCGAACCAGCCGCTACACTGGGACGCATACAACCGGTTGGGGTCCGCCGCCGATCCGTTGAGATGGAAGATTTCCCAGCCGGCAAAGTGGGGGCCACTGATCTCCCACGCCGCTCGCGTGCCGTCCGATGTCAAGATGAACGCGCCTTTGCGCGTGCCGACCAGAACTCGTACACCACTCATCGCTCACTCCTTGCCGCGTTTCCGTCAATTCGACCGAGAAGTCGGCGCGTCACGACGCCCGAGACCGCATAGAACGTGCGTTCTGAATGTACAGGCGAACGTGACAAATGTCAAGCGTCGTGCGATCCGTCTCGCGTCGCGATTCCCACGAAGAATGCGAAGAGCTGTGTGTGGGCACGCGACGGGTAGTTGACATGGTGTACTACGCTATTTGGCGTCAGGAGTTCGTGACGCTCGCGACGACGTTCCCCGCCTCTTGCGGCAACTCCACGAGAACCGGATGGGTGGCCCGATAGACGTCTGGGATTGGCCGGGGGCGGGTCTTCTCCCGCGCATGTGACGATTGCTTGAGCCGGATAGCCGGAGATTGCTCGGAGGGGAAAGGAGTGAGCGATGGCGACGAATGAGACGGCGGGCCCCACCTGGCAGGAGTCCGATTCGGCATTCTTCATTGATCGTGGCCGGATTTTCACGCCGGATCGCGATACCATCGCGCGCACTATCGTTGACCTCATCCCCGCCGATCGCGACGAGGCATTTTGCGGCGTCGAGATTGGCCACGGGCAGGGCTGGCTGATGGATACGTTGTTGGGGCACTACCCGCATGCGCGGATGATCGGTGTGGACGGTTCGGACGCGATGCGCGCCGCCGCGAGCGCCGTGCTCGCACCATACGCGGGGCGGTTCGATCTGCGCCCGTTCCGGCTGGACGATGAGGCGTGGCTGGATGCGATCGTCGCGCCGGTGCGCTGCTTCGTCAGTTGCCTCGTCATGCATCATCTCGACGGTCCCGGCAAGCGGGCGTTGTTCGCGCGCCTGTACCGGCATCTCGAACCGGGCGGCGCGCTCCTGATCGCGGACATCGTCGCGCCAACGAGCGCATGGGGGCAGCGGATGATGGCGCGCGCCTACGATGAGACCGTGCGCCGCCAGTCGCTGGCATGCACTGGCACCCCCGCTATCTTCGACCAATTCGAGGCCGACCACTGGAATATCTTCACCTATCCCGACCCGGAGTTCGACAAGCCCTCCACCGTGCCGGAGCAACTCGGCTGGCTGACAGATGCAGGCTTCACCGGCGTGGATCTCTTCTGGGCGACGGCGGGGCACGCACTCTTCGGCGGCTACAAAGGCGTTTCGTAGTGGCGGCGCTCGAACCGCCCATCGTTGCCGCACCGGGTTCTTTCGCGGCGGGCGATGATCGTGACAAGCCGGGGAGGGCGATTCAAGCATCGCCCCTACGAATCACTGGATCAAGGGGTCTTGTAGGTTTCGGGCAAGGCAAGGCGGAAACGTTCGCACAGCAGCCGGACATCGTGGCGGTCGTCATCGTCCGGTTCATAGGCGAGATGGCAACGCAATTGCAACTCCGGCGATACGCAGCGGACGGCCTGCCCGGCAATCGTGCCCGTTCCGGCCAGCCCTTCGGGTGGATAGCGAAAGTCGCTGCCATCCGGCTGCCGCTGGAGGCCGCCACCCTCGCGTTCAAACGCCACCGGATGCACGTCAATCCGGCGATCCCCGGCACCCCGGAGCATACAGCGTGTCGGTAACTCGTCCACCGCCAGCACGAATCCGAGCGGGCGCAATGCCTCCCGCGCCGTATCCAATTGCTCAATCGCCATCACGACATCCAGATCATCGTGTGGCCGTGTTTGCTCGCCGAGCAGCGCGTCCACGCCCCATCCGCCATCCAGCCACACCGCGATACCGGCCGCTTCGAGGCAGTTCACCATCTCTTGAACGTCTTCCGCACCCATCATACCAATGATGTACACCAGACGACGCCCAAAAGAAAGCCCGCCCCCAGCGCTGGGGGCGGGCCTCGTCATTTCTGACTACCGGCTACTGACTACTGGCAACTCGTTTAGTAGTCCATGCCGCCCTGCGGCATCGCCGGGGCCGGGGACTTCTCGGGGATGTCCGTGATCAGCGCCTCGGTGGTGAGGATCATGCCCGCGATGGAGGCGGCGTTCTCGACCGCCGAGCGGGTGACCTTCACCGGGTCCGTGATGCCGAGCTTGATCATGTCGCCGTACTGGCCGGTGATCACGTCGTAGCCGATGTTCGAGCCGCCGTCGCCGCTCTGGCGGCGGACCGTCTCGATGACGACCGAGCCGTCGAGGCCGGCATTCTGGGCGATACCGCGCATCGGCTCCTCGAGCGCGCGGCGGAGGATGTTGACACCCGTCTGCACATCGCCCGTGGCCTTCACACCGTCGAGCGCCTGCACCGCGTTGACGAGCGAGACGCCGCCACCGGGGACGATGCCCTCCTCAACCGCCGCGCGGGTGGCCGAGAGCGCATCCTCGACGCGATGCTTCTTCTCCTTCAGTTCGGTCTCCGTCGCCGCGCCGACCTTGATCACCGCGACACCGCCGGAGAGCTTCGCCAGCCGCTCCTGCAGCTTCTCGCGGTCGAAGTCGCTGGTCGTCACTTCGATCTGCGCGCGGATCTGCTCGATCCGGCCCTTGATCTCGACAGCGGCGCCCGCGCCAACAACGATCGTCGTGTCATCCTTGGTGGAGACGACGCGGCGGGCGCGACCGAAGTCCGCGACCGTGACGTTCTCGAGCTTGCGGCCCGTCTCCTCGGAGATCACTTCGCCACCGGTGAGGACGGCGATGTCGCGCAGCATTTCCTTGCGGCGGTCGCCGAAGCCGGGGGCCTTGACGGCGAGGCCGTTGATCGTGCCACGCAGCTTGTTGACGACGAGCGTCGCGAGTGCCTCACCATCAACGTCTTCCGCGATGATGACGACGTTCTTGGACATCTGGAGAATCTTCTCCAGCGCCGGGAGCATGTCCGAGACGGCGGAGATTTTCTTGTCCGTGATCAGGATGTACGCGTCGTCAATCGCCGCCTCCTGCCGCTCGCTCTGCGAGGTGAGGAAGTAGGGGGAGATATAGCCGCGGTCAATCTGCATGCCCTCGGTGTACTCGGTCTCGAACTCGAGGCCCTTGGACTCCTCGACCGTGATGACGCCGTCCTTGCCGACCTTGTCCATCACGTCCGCGATCAGATCGCCGATCTCCTTGTCCTGCGCCGAGATGGCGGCGACCTGGGAGATTTCGGTCTTGCCGTTGATCTGCTTCGCCTGGCCCTTGAGGTATTCGGCCACTGCCGCCGCGCCGAGATCAATGCCCTGCTTGAGGAGCATCGCGTTCGCGCCCGCCGCAACGTTCTTCAGACCTTCGTGGACGATGGCCTGCGCGAGGACCGTGGCGGTCGTCGTGCCGTCACCGGCGATGTCGTTCGTCTTCGTGGCGGCTTCCTTGAGGAGCTGCGCGCCCATGTTCTCGTAGGGGTCTTCGAGTTCGATCTCCTTCGCCACGGTGACGCCGTCATGCGTGACGGTCGGGGCGCCGAACTTCTTGTCGAGGGCGACGTTGCGACCCTTCGGGCCGAGCGTCGTGCGGACGGCGTTCGCCAGCGTGTCCACGCCAACCTTCAGGCGACGGCGCGCGTCCTCATTGAATGCGATCTGTTTTGCCATAGTGGAGAATCCTCCTGGAAGCAGGCGATGCCTGCGCTACCAAAAACGCCATCCCAATGGATGACGAACGTTACGGGGCGACGACGGCGAGAATGTCTTTCTCACTGATGACGAGATACTCTTCTTCTTCGACCTTGAACTCGGTGCCCGCGTATTTGGCAAAGAGCACTTCGTCGCCCTCATTCAGGTCAATCTCGACCATCGTGCCGTCGTCCAGTTTGCGACCCTTGCCCTTGGCGACGACGATGCCACGCTGCGGCTTCTCCTGCGCGGTGTCCGGCAAAACGATGCCACTCTTCGTCACTTCTTCCCGCTTGACGGGCTGAATGACGACACGATCACCCAGCGGGCGAAGTTTGACGGCTGTTGCGCTCATAGACGGTCTACCTCCTGTGCAGTACACTACAAAACCGAATCAATCCGTTCCGACTTGGCGTTAGCACTCTCGTCGCGTGAGTGCTAACATTGCCATCCTACCACGCTGCGGGTGACATGCAACGGCCTATACGGGCAGCCACAGCCCGTTACCTGCTTCTTGGACTGATTCACTCGTTTTTCCTCGTTTTTCCTCGTTTGGCAGTCACGTTCAGCGTTTGCTAACGGCGCTGCCCACGAACCGAGAACGTACGCGGTGACAACGCTTCCCCGGCATGCTAGACTGCTCGCGATACCGAAACCAGGAAAGGGTCCCGGCGCATGGTTGACACGACAATGCTGACGTATCGGCGTCCGTCCCACCCACTGGATGGCACGCTGCCACCGACCGACCCCTACGGCGCGTACGCCGCCGTCTATGACGTGCAGGGGCAGAGCCGGTGGAGCGAACGAATGGTCGCCTTCCTCGACGATCTCTTGCCGCGCTACGATGCCGTACCCGCCCGTAGCCGACGTGTCCTCGATCTCGCCTGCGGCACCGGTACCGCCGCCCTCCGTCTCGCCGCACAGGGCTACACCGTCACGGGCATTGACGGCTCCGCGAATATGCTCGAAATTGCCCGGCGGAAGGCGGCGGAAGAAGATACCGCGGTTACCTTCGTGCAACAGGACATGCGCGCCTTCACCGCCCCGGAGCCGGTGGGCCTTCTCACCTGCTTCTACGACAGTCTGAACTATCTCACCGATCCTGACGACCTCGTGCGATCATTCATCTGCATGCGGGGCGCGCTCGCGCCGGACGGCCTGGCGGTCTTCGACATGAACACCCGCGCCGGGCTGGCAGCGGATTGGAACGGCAACTGCTGGGTGCAGGAGATCGGTGGCACCTATTTCATCCAGCAGGCGGAATGGGATGGGAGACGGCGATCGCGACGATGACGCTCACCTGCTTCGCCCGCCTCGGTCGCGATTACCGCCGCTTCGAGGAAGTGCATCGGGAGCGCGGCTACACGCTCGATGAGATCACCACGGCGCTCGCATCCGCGGGCCTGACGCTGCTGGATGCCTTCGCCTGCCTGCCACGTATCGGCCCGACCTTCGAGCCACCCGGCGAAACGACCGGCCGCGTCCTCTTCGTCGCCCACCAGTGAAGCTGGGTATGATCCGCAGAGACGCAGAGCGCACAGAGGACGCGGAGGAAAATGCATGAGGGCAACGCGCGATACACATTCATTCTCCTCCTCCCTCTCTGCGTCTCTGCGGTTCAATTGGTTTGTCTGCGTTGTCAGAGGAGGTATGTCGTGAGTGAGCGTGAGGCGGCGGTGCGAGTGTCGGAGGAGATCGGGGCGTATGATCTGCCGGTGCTACGGGATGCGCTCGCGCGGCTGGCGGATTTCCCGGAATTGGTGCCGCACAACGGCGACATCGTGATTAAAGTCAACCTCGTCAATGGCGCGCCGCCGGAGACTGCCTCCGTGACGCATCCGGCGGTCGTCGCCGCGCTCTGCGGGCTACTGCGCGATTGCGGCGCGCGCCGCATCACGATTGCGGATGGCCCCTCCTCCGCGATGAGCGCGTCCGCCGCGTTCGCAAACAGCGGCTACGTGACGATGCTCGCTCCCTACGATGTCGAATGGCTCGACTGCAACGAGGCGCAGCCCGTCTGGGTGGATGTGCCGGACCCGCTCGTTATCGGGCGCATCCCGGTGCCCGAGCAGTTCCTCGCGGCGGATCGGGTGATCAATGTGCCGAAAATGAAGACGCACATCCTGACCGTCGTCACGCTCGCGCTGAAAAACTTCGTCGGCGCGATGCCCGCGACGATCGTCACGACACCGAATGGCGCGACGCGCAAATCCACCGCCATCCGGTTGCACGGTGCGGACATGTCCAACGCGATCAGCGACCTTAACCGCGCCATCCCCGCTCACCTGCACATCATTGATGGCATCATCGGCATGGAAGGGCTGGGGCCGACGAACGGCAAGCCGATCCCGACCGGCCACCTGATCGCGGGCGCGAACGCCGTCGCGGTGGATACGGTCGCCGCAACGATGATGGGCTTCGTGTCGGAGCGCATTCGCCATATCATCACCGCCTCCAATATTGGCATTGGCCCGATGCGCGGCTTCGCGATTCACGGCGACACACCCATCACGCCGTACGAACCCGCCTCCTGTGTCCACCGCGCGGCGCGGGCCGCATAACAAGGACTGAGCGATGAGGACTGAGGATTGGGGGAATCGCTCGTACTCAGTCCTGCAAGGGAGGAACGACCGCCATGTGGGTGATTGTGCGGGATACGCCGGAGGAACTGGTCTATCAGGAGATTGGGAAGATCGTCGCAATTTACCGGATGGAGGGGGGCGACCACTTTCTGAAGGTGGCGGACAAAGCGCCGCACGCCATTCTGGAGGATTTCTGCCTCGAACGGTTCGCGGATCGCGATCCCGCGCAGGTCGAGGCGATGCCGACAGTCATGTACGATGGCCGCGAGTTCGCGTACGGCGATCTCGTCGAGATGACGATTCAACTCCGCAAGTTCCCGTGGGGCTGCGAAAAGTGGCTCCTGGCAATGCAGAAGCGCTATGGCGATTATTTCGAAGTCCTCGAAGAGCACATGAAGGCCGTCTCCGCCGAGTATCGTTACCCCCTCTGATATAGGCTAAAGGACTGAGGACTGGGGACTGAGTGGCGTCATTACAATAAAGAGTCGGTGGCAAACCAGACGGCTCCCCTCTCCATCGCCGCCGTGATCTTGCGTTGTCGAAGCCAGAGGGCGATGGAGAGGGGCTGAGAGTGAGGAAAGTAGAAGATCGAACGCTGCCACGCGACCTCGGTGATGGATTAGTGCTGCGCCGCGCGACGGTGGACGATGCGGAACGGCTGGCGGATTTCAACGCCATCGTGCATCCGGACCTTGAAGAACCGGATGTTGGCGTGGATGTCTGGACGCGGGACATGATGCGGGGCGATCACCCGACGACGGGCGCGGGCGATTTCCTCATTGTCGAAAATACCCGTAGCGGCGCGATTGCCTCGTCACTCTGCCTGATCTCGCAGCGATGGTCATACAGCGGCATCCCCTTCGGCGTTGGGCGGCCGGAAATGGTCGGCACGCACCCGGAGTATCGGCGGCGCGGCCTGGTGCGCACGCAGTTCGATGTCATTCACCGGTGGAGCGCCGAACGGGGCGAGGCGGTGCAGGTAATCGGCGGCATCCCATGGTACTACCGGCAGTTCGGCTACGAGATGGCGCTCGAACTCGACAGCGGGCGATTCGGCTACCCCGCCGATGTCCCGGCGCTCGCCGAGGGCGCGGCGGAGCCATACCGCATCCGCCCGGCGACGGAGGCGGACATCCCCTTCCTCGCGCGGGCGTATGACTTCGGCATGCGGCGTGGTCGCGTCGCATGCCTGCGTGACGTGGCGCAGTGGCGCTACGACATCGCGGGTCACAGCCCGACGAGCGATATGCGGCTCGACATCCGCGTGATCGAAACGGCGGGTGGGGTGCCCGTCGGCTTCTTCGGCCATCATCCCCGGCTCTGGAACGGGGGAATCTACGTCGCGATCTACGAACTCGCGCCCGGCGTCTCGTGGCTGCCCGTCACGCCAACGGTCTTCCGCTACCTCAAATCGCTCGGTGCGGCGTACGCGGCGGCGAATGGCGAGCGGTTCGACACGATCAACTTCGGCACCGGCACCGAGCATCCCGTCTATCATGTCATTCCGAGCAGGCTGCGCGGCCTTCTCCGGCCCTATGCATGGTATGTGCGGGTCGCGGACCTCGCGGGGTTCCTCCGTCACATCGCGCCGGCGCTCGACGCGCGGCTGGCCGATTCCATCCTCGTCGGACACAGCGGCGAACTGAAACTGAATTTCTATCGCACCGGCCTCTGTCTCACCTTCGCTGCGGGCCGTCTGACCGATATCGCATCATGGCAGCCAAGCGCGACCGAACGCGGCCATGCCTCTTTTCCCGACCTCACCTTCCTGCAAATGCTGTTCGGCTACACATCGCTCGATGAACTCCAGCATGCTTTCCCGGACTGCATGATCCGCACGGACG
>JAICJW010000366.1 GCA_025928215.1 Chloroflexia bacterium
AAGAAGCCCGACGCGGGCACCAGGCAGCGCCGCGAGCGGAGCGGCCCGCGAAAGGCGGGCTTCTCCGCCACCGTCTCGGCGCGGGCATTGATCATTCGGCTTCCGATCGAAGTGTCCTTCGCCCACGATGGAATGAGGCCCCATCGCATCATCGCGACGCGGTTCGGGCTGTTACGCACAATGACCGGCAGTGTCTGCGTCGGGGCGACATTGAAGTGAGGGGCGGGATCGTCGGCTCGTTCTTCAAGCGAGAACCGGCGTTGAAAGGAACCCTCCCCGGCGAGCACCATCGCGTATCTGCCACACATTGACGCACCTCCTTCTCACCTTCTGCTCCTCATAGTATAGCACAAATGTACGGCTTTGGGGAGAGATATGGTGGGAGGACGGTCCCGACTGTGAGGCCGCGTCGCGATCGGTTTCCCGATCCGGCGCTCAGGCGCGAACAAGCTGGCGGTAGCGCGCTTCGACGAAGGTATAAGCGCCGTACGCGATCAGGCCAACCGCGACGATGCCGAGCAAGAGCGCGCCATAGGGGCGCTGCGTGATTTCGGCTAGCGCGCCGCCGACGCCCTTCGCCTGACCCGGATTGTTGCGGAGCGCCGCGATGATGAGGAAAATGCCGATGATCGTATTGACGACGCCGAGCGCCGCGTACCCCACCCGGCCCAGCGGCACGACCCAATGCCGTTCGCCGACATGCGCGCCGGAGAGGTTCAGTTTCTCGCGAAAATGGGCCGTACCTGCCTGAAAAAAGAAATACCCCGCGACACCGAGGACGATCAGCCCAATCAGGACGACGAGTGCGACACCACCGGGATGCTTGAGCAGGCGCGCCGTCCAGTCCTGCGTTTTGGTGTCCGAACTCTTCCCACCACTACTCCGGTGCAGGACCAATTGCAGGGCGAGCACCCCCAACGCGGCGTAGGAGCCACCGACGATAGCGAACGCGATCCGTGCGGTCACCCCTTTCGCGTCCGTCCCCTTTCCCTCCAGATCGAGCGCCGCCGAAACGAAGAGCCAGAGCGCGTAGGCAAATAATCCGACGGCGGCGACGCCGACCAGAAAACGACCAAATGGCTGCTGGTAGAGCGTTTCGATTGCCCCCCTGTTGTCCGTCGTCTTCCCGCCGGAACCCATCGCCGCTTTGACCGCGAGCACACCGATCAGCAGATAGACGACGCCTTTCGCCACGTATCCACCGCGGGCAAGGCGCACGCTCCACGGGTTGGTCGCGGCCTCATGCGCGCTTGCATGCGCGTCATGGGCGACATTCTTCGCAGTGACGACCGGGGAGTTTTTCTGCATAGCGTCCTTCAAGGATAATCGCAGCCGGGGATCCCGGCGCGGAGGCGTGACGATCCGACACTTGGGGTATGCAGATGTCGTACCACAAGACCCGCGGGGCATCATCGGCGGCGCATCCCTCAACCGCGAACGGTTCCGCCCAGCGTCACGCCGGTGACATTCGTGATGCCGCTCGTCACGGTGATCGTGACGCTCCAGTAGGCGGTCCCCCTGGTGGGAACGGTGAGGACGTTATCGCGCGCGACAGCGGTGGAAAGATGCTCCGAGATGCCCGTCGCCGGTTCGATGGCGACATGCGTGTAGCCGCCCCACGCGCCCCGGTTCAGCCAGAGGCCGAGCATCGGCACCGTGAACGCGAAACCGACGACGAAGCCCGCCAGCGTGTCATGCAGCGCGGCCCAGCGCTCGGTCTCGGGAAGCGGGCCGGCGTACACCTTCGTCGCGGCGGGCGCGCCGTTCGCGTTCAGTTGCACGCCGGCGAGGTCCATGCCGCCCGTCTTCGGCCACGCCCCCGGCGCATATTCGCGCAAGGGGCTGATACCGGCGACCGAGCCGATCTCGATATCGGCAACGGACGGCGGCAGGATGATACGCATGCCCGGCTGCCAGGTCATCAGGGGATGCAGTGCCCAGAGGCAAGGCGCGGGGTCATTGCTCGTGTTCGTCAGCGCGTAATCGAGCGCGATGGCGGTCTCGTTCGCGAAGGCGATCCGCCGCGTCAGGCGAAGGGGCGATTGCCGGAGCGTCACCGTCGTCTCGATACGGTCCTTGCCGGTCGTCGCCTCCCACGGCACCGACCACGCCTCGCCGTGATCCGGCAGGTCGCGCCCCGCGTACGTATCTGCCCAGATAGTCGGCAGGCACTCGTCAATACCAACCGCCAGGTGGTCGGCGTAGGCCATGCCATAGGTTGGGGGCGGCAGCGCGCGCAGGCCGGGCGGCGACCAGAGCGCCTCTCGGCCACTGGGCCGGTGCAGGAGCGAGGCAATCCGCGCCCCCTGCTCCGGCAGTACGACGACACGCAGCAGCTCGTTCTCCAGCACGATTCCCCGCGCCCGCGCCCACCGCTCCTCACGCACCCGTGTCGTCATTCATCCTCCTGGGAGAAACCGATTGAACCGCAGAGACGCAGAGAGACAGAGCGGAGTGGAGAAACGAAGATTCTTTCTCTTTACCGTTGTATTCTCTCCCCATCTCTGCGTCCTCTGCGGTTGGTCTGTTTGCGATCCTATTGCCTATTATTGGGCTATCAGCGGGAGGGTCATCGCTGGGGTGAGGGTGCGGCGGGGCGCTTCGACGCGGACGACGGAGGTGCCGACGGCGAAGAACTCAATGATATGGCTGCCCCAGCCCCAACTCTTCTCCTCGATCCGCACGCCGACGATGCCCGCGCCGCCCGCCTGCTGCGCCTCGCCTTCCATCCGGCCCATCGCCAGCTCGCGCGCCTCGTACGTCGCCTGCGTGAAGTTCTCCATCTCCGCGTTGCGGAAGGCCTTGCCCCATGTCTGCCGGAAGGTCTGATGCGCGACGTGATAGACGCATGTTCCCATCGCCAGCCGCACCGGGCGGTAACCCGCCTGCACGAGTTTCCAGAAGTCCTGCCCGGAAAGATCGGAGGAGAAGGGCCGTCCGTGTTGCGGGCGCATGTGGTTCTCGCGATCCCGCGTCCGCACTGCCGTACCGATCGCGAGCACTTCGATGAGGTCCGGCCCCCATTCATACTGTGCGATTGTCAGGCGCACGCCGACGATTCCGTCCGCTTGCAAGGCGTCCGCCTCCGCTTCCATTCTCCCGATTGCCAGCGATCGCGCGCCGTACATCGCCTGACTGAGGACGCTCATCTCCATGTTCTGGCCATACTGCGAGACTTGCAAGCCGACGTGATAGATCGAACTGCCGAGCACCAGCCCCAGCGGTTCGACGCCGAGGTCCTCCAAACAGACGAGTTCGTCCACCGTCAGATCGCTCGTGAATAGCCCCGAGCGGAGCCGCTGCGTTGCCGAGGCGGGGATGACATTGCCAGGATTCTGCGCCATGCCGACTGCTCCTTCCGAATCCGCTCTGAACCATACTCCGTGTGGCGATTCTTCTTTCAGCCGTACATCAGTTTTTCGAGCGCGGCGGCGGATCGCCCCTGCGTCTCCGCGTACCGTGCGAGATCCCCGATCAGCGCATTTACCCACGCCGTCGGCGCGAGCGTCTCCATATTCCCGACCGCCACGCCATGTACGACGGGTTGCCGCACAACGCTATATGCCCCCTTGCGCGGCGACTCGAACCGGTAGCGCACCTCGCCGAGATGCAGATCAATCTCCTTGATCCGCCCGCCGAGGATACGCCATTCTCGCACGACTTTCGTGGATTCCGGCACTGCCGCCTGAAACTTCGCCGCGATCACCTCCAGCAAGTCCATATTCTTCGCCTGCGCCCCGTGCAAATCCGCCGCTAACGCATCAAAACCCGCCATCGCCAGCCTCCTTGATGGATCAAATACGAGCGCAGAAGACGCAGAGACCACAGAGAGCACAGAGGAGAGAGAAGACGGTTTTTGAATTTTTTCCTTCTCATTCTCTGCGTCCTCTGTGCTACGGTTTCCCTTCGTTACGCCGCTGGCAGCCCCTCCTCCATCAGGCGCAGGACGGCATGCAGGAGGGCGTTCGCGCCGCGTTCGAGCGAGGCATTGTCGGTGAACTCGTCGGGCGCGTGGCTGATACCGCCGCTGCTCGGCACGAAAAGCATACCGGTTGGGCGATACCGCGCGAGGATGCCCGCGTCATGGCCGGGGCCGCTCGGAAAGCGCAGCGGCGTGACGCCAATGTCGCCGCATGCCGCCGCTATCGTCTCCATCATTGCCGGATGCATCGGCGTCGGCGACAGGATGAGTAACGGGCGCGACGACGCGGTGACGTGTTCCTCGGCACACATCGCATGTACACGTCGTGTGTACTCAGCTTGAGCAGACTGAAGAGTTGCGGAATTAATATCCCGAAACTCGGCGGAGAATGTCGCCGTGCCCGGGACGATGTTCGGTACATCCGGTGTTACGGAGAGCCGCCCAACAGTCGCGACGACTTCCGGCCCGGCTTCCCGCGCGACATCGCGCTGCGCCGCTATCGCGCGGGCCATCGCCATCCCCGCGTCCCGCCGCATCGGGAAGGGCGTCGAACCGGCATGGCTTGGATGGCCCTCAAGTCGCCACTCGTGCCGCTCGATGCCACAGATGCCCGTGACGACCGCCAGTTCCGCGCCCGCCGCGGTGAGGCGTGGCCCCTGCTCGATGTGCA
>JAICJW010000207.1 GCA_025928215.1 Chloroflexia bacterium
AGCGCGGAGAAGAGCACATTGATCAGCGCGACGACTGACCCCACGACGAGCGCGCCGATGATCCGTGCCCGGATCGTCCGCAGCACATCGGTCTGCATTAACCAGAGGCCGGCACCCATCACGCCGAGCGAGAGCAGACCGGAGGCCGTAAGGAACGCCGCCATCTTCCAGAGATCGCCTGCCGGTGGTTGCCAGATCGCGATCATCAGCAATTCCACCACCCCAAACGCGATGCAGACCGCTCCCAATGCCCGCGCAAACCTGCGGCGCATCTTACGCATCCTCCTTTGGCGCACGGAAGCGGTAGCCGACACCCCAGACGGTCTGCACATAGATCGGGTTCTCTGGCTCCGGCTCGACCTTCTGGCGCAGGCGGCGGATATGCACCGTGACGGTGCTGGCGTCGCCATAGAACTCCTCGTCCCAGACGCGGTCGAGCAGTTGCTCGCGCGTGAAGACCTGGCCGGGATGACGCGCCAGCTCATGGAGGAGGTCGAACTCCGTCGCGGTGAGGGTCGCTTCCTCGCCCTTGACGAGGACGGTGCGCGAGCGTGGGTCTATCACCAGGCCGGGGAAGATGAGCGAGCGGGCGCCGGCATCGGCGGCGGGTGCGTCGTTCGCCCCAACACGGCGGAGCACCGCCTTGACGCGGGCGACGAGTTCGGCGGGGCTGAAGGGCTTCGTCACGTAATCGTCCGCGCCGATCGTCAAGCCGACGATGCGATCCGTCTCCTCCCCCCGTGCCGTCAACATGATGACCGGCACCGGATTCTTGACGGAGAGCGTGCGAAAGACCTCCATACCGTCCTTCTTCGGCAGCATCAAATCGAGAACGATCAGATCCGGCGCGAACTCGTAGGCGACCTTGAGCGCCTCATCGCCGTCTCCCGCCTCGCGCACGCTGAAACCTTCCCGCTTGAGATAGAGCGAGACGACCTCGCGGATACTCGGTTCATCGTCCACTACAAGAATGCGCTGCATCGTTCTTTCCTATCCCCCGACCCCTTCCCTCCGAGAAAAGGGAGTGGGTTGAATCTACCATCGCCCTCTTACAAAAGCGTTACGCGGGAATAATGAAAGAGATTCCCACCGAACGCAGAAACGCCGCCCGGAAGCATTTCGGGCGGCGTTTCTGCGTCATCATTCGTGCGGACTGCCTACCGATACTCCGCTTCGATGATTTCCTGTGTCTTCTCGGCGATCATGTTCCAATCCGCGTTCGCCTCCTTGGAGACGGTGATGAAGTCATTGAGGAACATCAGCGTACGCACGCCAGGGATGGCGAAGAGCTGCTTCGCGACATTGGCCACTTTGTCGTCTTCCGTCACCATTCCGATATTGAAGTACGAGCGCGTCTCGTCCACAACGGTGCGGTTCAGGACGAACTTCGCGCTATTCGGGTTCGGTGTCCCCTCGATGTCAATCTGGAGCGGTTCCTGCTCTGCCACGATCATCCCCTCTCACTATCCGCGTCTCATTTCGCTGGCAGCATAAAGGAGCAATGCGCAATGGGCAATGAGCGGGGAAGTTCGATGTTCGGAGTTCGGAGTTCGGAGTTCGATGTTCGAAGAAACAGAATCCACTCCGAACTCCGAACTTCTCACTCCCTAGTGCAGGAAGAGCACGCCGACGATGGCGAGCAGCGCGAGGAGCAGGATCGCGGCGAGAACGACCGCCCAGCCCGTCTGCGTCAATGGCGTCGCGGAAGGCGTGTTGAACCGATGAGGCGGGCGATTCGCCTCCTTGAGTGAGCGCAGGCCACGCGTATTGAGGCCCCGTTTGACGCCGGGCGCGGCCGGGCCGCGCGCCCGCACGCGCTCATGTTGTTCAATATCGCGAATCTGCCCGCGTGGCCCTACCGGTGTTGCCATGGCGTCCTTCCTACATCCCTTTCAGTGGCCGCTGGCGCCACCGGCGCGCGGTGCGGCGCGATTTTTGCTCCTGCCGCTGGGTGAAGGTCAGCCGCACACCTCGGAAGGTCTGCGTGGCGAGATATGAGCGCACCACTGACTCCGGCACCTGCAAGGTCGTGGCGATCTCCGACACACTGATGCTTGTCGCCGGTTTCCGGGGGTCGCGCACTCCGGCGGCCCGCTCCTGTCGCGCCATCTCACTCCCCTCTCAGCGCCGCCCCCAGCGCATGGCATCGCCCGCGCCGACGATCACCAGCAACAGCATCACAATGAGTACGAGCATTGGTGTGGACATTGTACAGGTCCTTTCCCAATGTGTACGGACACATTCCTTACTCAGTATAAGGCTTTTGTCAAGGTGCACGAGCCACCGGAAACGAATCGGCTCTTATCTCTCGTTGATTGCGAGCCGGGCGAGCATCTCGGCATGGAGGGCGGGATCGCGGGCAGCGACAAGACCGCCGTAGGGCCGCTTGTGGGCGCGCTCGTACTGATATGTCTCGCCGAAGACTGTCGTGAGCAGGCCACCCGCTTCGTGAACGATCAGGTCCGTCGCGCAGAGATCCCACGGGTAGCCACCGGAGGCGAGGCCGTCCGCGATCATGCCAATATAGCCAGCGAACATCGTCTCCAGCGCCTTCGGGCGGAAGCCGAACCCCCGGCCGGTGAGCGCGAAGCGCGCCGGATCGCCCGTCCAGCGCGGGGAGCCTGTCGTCAGCGTATGGAACGAGCCGGGTGTCGTGCCGAGTTGCGCCGTCGCAAATGAGGCGGGAGAGAAGCGGAGGGGCTGTGTCTCCCCACCCCGCGTGACGGTCGCGCCCGCACCGCGCACCGCGACGTAGCATTCTTCGCTCATCGGATAGTAGATCGCGCCGACGACCGGGCGGCCCCCGGTCTCCAACCCGACCATCACGGCGAAGGTTGGCTGCCGCTCGACGAAATGCGCCGTGCCGTCCAGCGGGTCAATGATCCAGCAGCGTGCGGGCGCGCTGACTGCCGCATCCGGCGCGATCTCCTCGGAGAGGATGGCATCATTCGGGAAGGCGGCGGTCAGCCGTTCGATGAGAATCGCATTCGCGGCGAGGTCGGCATCGGTGACGGGGCTGTGATCTGCCTTCGTGTAAACGCGCGCGCCCTCATCATAATGCCGCTTGATCGCCGCCCCCGCCTCCCGCACCGCCCCCGTCAGGACATCCACTTCCCGCTCGTACGCCATCGTTCCTCCTTGAAACCAATTGAACCGTAGAGAACGCAGAGAGGGAGCAGGAAAAATGCATTGAGGATGCCGAGCATTGCACATACTGGTCGAATGCTTCTCTTCCTCTCTTCTCCGCGGTTTTCCCGTTTTCGCTACCCCTCCGCCGGGAGCCAGCGGGCGACGAGGGCGAGGAGTTCGCCGATCTTATACGGCTTGGCGAGATAATCGTTGAAGCCGGCGGCGAGGATCGCTTCGCGGTCACCCTTCATCGCCATCGCGGTGATCGCGATCAATGGCACAGCCGCCATCTCGGCCATCGCCCGAATCTCCCGCGCAACATCAATCCCGGACAGGCCCGGCATTTGCACATCCATCAGCACGAGCGCAGGTAGCGAGCGAGCCAGCGCTTCGAGCGCGGCCTCGCCGCTCCGCGCTTCGAGAAGATGATAGCCTCGCGTCTTGAGCACCGCATTGATGAGGCGTAGATTCGCCTCGTTGTCGTCCACGACCAGAATCGTCTGGGTCATTGCTCCTCCGCATCCCCGGTGAGGACCCGCGAAATATCTCACCCCGTGCCTATTCTGAACGCTTTATCCGAATATGCAAGCGTCGAACCGACGCCATGCGAGCACCGAGATGCTATAGTACGTACAGATACACCCGATCGCGCTTCTCCGTGCCGTCCACATGATGTTTCCCTCCGTTGGTTGTGTGGAACGCGTACACTGGCGACGGACTTGCAGTGTCGGAGCGGGTGTCTGTGGTACGGTGGGGAATCAGTGACCGGAGGTACAGCCATGCGACGCTGGTGTTTCGTCCTCAGCCTCGGCTTCGGCCTCACGCTCGCCGCCTGTGGCGGCAGTTCTTCCTCGCCCACGGCGAATGGCGCCGCGACGACGACCCGAAGCGTCGAGCAGACGCAGGTTTCCGCCGTCCTGACACCGGCGGCCAGCGGCTCCGTCGTGGCCCGCGGGACAGAGGGCGTCGGATCGCCATCAAGCATTCTTATTCCCACAGCACAAACGACACGTCCACCAAGCGCGTCAGCCGCCGCCCCTGCGGGAACATCTCCCGCCGCGCCATCCGCCGCTACGAGCCAGGTGGTGAAAGTGACGGCGAGCGATGGCGCCAACCTGCGCGACAAGCCGGATGCAAGCGGGCAAGTCATCGCGACGCTCGACTATGGCGCGGAAGCGCCGGTGTTGGAATCGAATGTCCCCGGAGCGGATGGCGCCTCGAAATGGTTCCATGTCTCGTATGCGGGCAAGATGGGCTTCATCCGCAGCGACCTCGTCACCGGCCCTCAAGCCCCATCGCCGCCGCAACCGCCGACGCCCGTCGCGTCACCCGGCCCAACGGCGACGCCGAAGCCATAATACGGGCGCGAACGAAGAAGGCGTTAGCATTCGTCATTCATATTCCGTCCCTACGCCGCTACGTGCGTGCGGACGGCGCGGTTGACCTCGGAGAGGAACCTGGCGCGATTAATGCCGCTCTTCTCAGCAATGGCAACGATATGCCCGTTCAGCCGCCGCCGTTCTTCCGCGCTGACGATCTTCGCCGTCAGGATGATGATCGGGATGTCCGACGTACGGGGGGTTTCGCGCAATTTGTCCACGACCATAAAGCCATTCACTTCCGGCATCATGAGATCGAGAATGACGAGGTCGGGATGCTCATCGTCAGCGATTTCGACGCCGTGTGCGCCGCCATATGCCTTCAGGACCTGATGACCGAATGAGGCAAGGTAGCCCGAAACGAGGTTCACTGCCTTCGGGTCATCATCTATCACGAGGACGCGGGCCGGGTCGCTCCCTTTCGGCACGAGATTGACCTTCTCGAGCGCGGCGAATAACGCCTCGCGTCGAATCGGCTTGCCGAGCACCGCTGATGCGCCGAGGCTGTAGCCGTGCTTGAGATCGTCCGCGAGGCTGAGGACAATGACGGGGATCTTCGCGAGTTCCGCGTCCGCCGAGGATGCCTCGAGGAACGCCCAGCCATCCATCACAGGCATCATCACATCCAGCGCGATGCCGCCCGGTTTCAGCGTGCGGGCCATCTGGAGCCCCTCCTCGCCGTTACATGCCCGCGCCGTCTCATACCCCGCGCTCTCAAGATAGGCGGCAATCAGTGTGGCGGTCGGGTCGTCATCCTCGATGATGAGAATGAGGGGATGGTCGGTGTCCACCGTTTGCGGTTCGAGGCTCGAACCCACGAGCGTATCCGTCTCATACTGAACCCCGTGCTCCGCATCGCGATCGGCGACCGGCATGCGAACGGTGAACGTGCTGCCCGCACCGGGGGCGCTACGAACGCTGATCGTGCCGCCGTGCAATTCGACGAGCCGCTTCGTGAGGGCAAGGCCGAGGCCCGTCCCTTCGTGACGGCGGGAGAGTGAGCCGTCCACCTGCGTGAACTCGCGGAAGAGTTTTTGCTGCCCCTCCGGGCTGATGCCGACGCCGGTATCCGCGACAGCGATCTCGACCATCGCGCCATCGGTGCGCGCGGTAAGCGTGACCACGCCGCCAGACGGCGTGAACTTCACCGCGTTCGAGAGGAGATTGAAGATGATTTGCTTCACTTTGCGCGCGTCGGCGGTAATTATGCCGGTGTCGCCCGCGTCTACGCTCAACTGGATGCCGTGCGTATGCGCTTTCTCTTTGAGAATCGTGGCGCTCGATTCGAGCACGCGCGGCAGGTCAAGTTCCTCCCGATCAAGTTCCATCCGGCCCGCTTCAATCTTTGAGAGGTCGAGGATGTCGTTAATCAGGCCGAGCAGATGCTCGCCCGCCGTGCGGATATTCGTCAGATATTCGTCCTGATCGGTATTGAGCGGCCCGTAGAACTGCTCCTGGAGCAGCTCGGAGAAACCGATGATCGCGTTGAGGGGCGTGCGCAGTTCGTGGCTCATATTCGCCAGAAACTCACTCTTCATCTGATCGGCCCGTTCGAGGTCCTGGTTCTTCGTTTCGATTTCCGCCTGCCGCGCCTGCAACTGGCTGGCGAGCGCCTGGAGATTCGTGTATTGATCGAGGTTCTGCAACGTGATCCCGAGTTGCTGCGCGAGTTGATCGAGGAAGTTCATCGTCATATCGTCGGGGCGGGTCATCGAGGCGAGGGCCATGACCCCCATGATACGATCCTGGTAGTAGACCGGGACGATCACCGTGAAACGCGCGGGGGCGCTCTCCAGCCCCGTATTGACGGTGAGGAGCGCATCATTGGGGAGAATAATGATCCGGCGATCCAGTATGGCCTGACCGACGATGCCCTCGCGTAGCGCGAGACGCGGCTGGAGGTCGGATGCCGTCCCGTGCGTGCCAACGACATTGAACGCACCGCTCCATTCGTCGTAGCGATAGATCGCGCCAACGACGAAGCCATGCTGCTCGTCGAGCACGCGCAGCATTTCGTCACGCATGATCGCCCGGTCGGTGGTGGTGTTGAAGAGCCGCAGCAGGGTGCTGAATGCGCGCTCGACCGCGCCCGACCGCGCCAGGGTATTCGTCTGCTCGCTGAGAATGGCATTCTGCTCGGCAAGGTCGGCCTGTGAGCCTTCCAGTTTCGCTGCCATATCATTGAATGAGTGCGCCAGCAACTTCAATTCGCGCGCGCCGCGCTCTTCGACCCGCTCATGAAGCGCTCCAGCCGCCAGCCGCTGCGCCCCCCGGGTGAGCCGGATCGCCGGCTGGCTGATCGCGCGCGCGAGCCAGAGACTCGTGAAAAAGGAGGCCGCAACCGCGCCGAGAAGACCCAGCGCCGTCAGCCATTGCAGGATCGCCAGCGTGCGATTCGCGGCATCCGTGCGTGCGTCGAGGACGGTCGTTTCATCCGCACGATAGGTATCAATTGTGATGCGGATACCATCAATCAGGCTCTTGCCGCGCACCTGAAGCGGGATATTGACAGCGCTGTTCGAATTACCCCGGATATTGACAATCTCCGGGTCCGCGACGGTGGTGAGCCAGAGATTGGTTTGCTCCTCAATCGAGCGCAACGCCGTATTCTGCGCGCTCGTCGCCGCTGCGTCCTGCCCATCGGTGCCGATCAAGGCGCGCTCCCGGTCAATGTCCGGATTGATGTTGGCGCGCGCCCGCGTGAACGGTTCGAGAAAGTCATCGCGCGCCGTGAGCAAATAGCCGCGCATCCCGGTTTCGAGATCCACAACATCGGCCTTGATCACTTCAATCTGTGCCAGTTGCACCTGTGCCTGCTTGCGCTGCTCGATTGAGGTCGCGTTCCGGTTGATGCTGAGGAAAACGATGCTGCCAACGAGCAGAATAAGGATCCAGGAAATCGCCTGGCCCCCGATGATTTGCCGTCTCAAGTTCATGGCACCGCCCCATCTGTGCACTACGATTCATGTATTCGCATCATTATAACGTACATATGCGCGGCTTTATGACCATGCGGCAGAATTACGCCGCGTCGCGATCACGTTGGATGATGCGCCTCCGGGTGGAGCGACCGATCGGTAGCGGCGGAAAGGAGCGAGGCTGATGCTATCGGTGGCCGATCATGCGGCCGTCTACGGCTTCTTCGTCGCGGCCCCGGTGCCGGTCACGGAGGACCCGGCGGGTATGGGGCTGCCGGACGGTGGCGCGGCGGGCGGGATAGCCGGGGTGCTGGCGGGAGCGGGCGGCTGGGCCTGCTGCGTCGCCTCGACGGCGGTCTTCTCGTCGTACTGGATGAACCACTTGGCGATGCCCCGGAAGCGGTCAGCGGGCGTGTCAATCGTGTCCGCCTGAACGCCGTTGATGCTCTTGGCGATGGCGACGACGTAGCGCGGATAGTAGAGGACGACGGCGGGCACTTCGCTGGCGAACAGGTCCTGGAACTGGTTGTAGAGGATTTTCCGCTCG
>JAICJW010000558.1 GCA_025928215.1 Chloroflexia bacterium
CGCACCTTCCACTCGTGGACCACTCCGGGAGCCAATCCGCTCCCCATTGACCACGTTGCAAGAACGCGGCTATGACCGGGAAATGACGGCGCTATGCCGGTTTGACCTGATCCACAGGCACGGCGCGGTCGCGGGGCGGATCGTCCTCATGCGGTCCGAAGACGACGCCGCATTGCAGGAGGATGTTCGCGTACGGCGTCAGTTCCGCCGTGCGGACGGCGGCACGGGCGCGCCGGGTCTCCTGCTTCAAGGCGATATGCGTCATCGTCCGCAGCGCGACACCCTCCGATGCGAGGAAGGCGCGCAGTTCGGCGTGGAACGTCGGCGCGAATTCCGCCTGCTCCTCCGCGACGATCGCCGCCTCGACCGCCAGTTCGAGGAAGATGGCGCGGAGGGTCTGCATCATCGTCGGCACCCCCGCGACGAGCGCGAGATCAATCCGCTCCGGCTCGGCGGGAATGGGCAACCCGCCATCCGCGACGAGCAGCAAATCCGTGTGGCCGAGCCGGGCAATCGCGGCGGAGAGCGGAGCATTCAAGAGCGCCGTCCGTTTCATACATGTGCCTCCTCAACGGTCGTCAGTCGGCAATTGGAAGCCGGTGGAGATCGCACTCCGCACGCCAACGACATTGACGGTATAGTCCTCCAAACATCGTAGCGTAGGCACGGATTTCTGGCGACCGCCGACTGGAGCGAAGCGCCTCATGCATCTGGCAACGATTGGTGACATCGCGGTGGACATTCGCGCGGTGGCGGGGGAGGCGTTGACGCGGGGCGCGGACGCGCGGGGCGCTATTCGCTTGCTGCCCGGTGGGTCGGCGGCGAATGTCGCGGTCTGGGCGGCGCGGCTTGGGGCGCGGGCGACCTGCCTCGGCGCGGTTGGCACGGATCCGTGGGGCGCGTGGCTGCGCGACGACCTGCGGCGCGAGGGCGTAGATGCGATTGGCCCACGGCACGGGCGGACGGCGACGATCCTCACCTTTCTCGACGCCGATGGCGAGCGGACCTTCGTCACCGACCGCGCCGCTGCCCTCTCATTGCGCGCCGCCGATCTGCCCGGTGATGTATGGGACGGACTCGATGCCCTCCACCTCCCGGCATATTCGCTCTTTGCGGGGCCGCTGGCGCGGACGGCGACGATGGCGGCGCATCAGGCGCGCGAGCGGGGAATCAAGGTCAGCATTGATCTCTCGTCGGTCAGTTTGCTCCACGCATACGGCCCGGAACGGTTCGCTGCGTTGCTTGCCGACCTTCGCCCCGATCTCCTGTTCGCCAATCGGGACGAAGCGCGGGCGCTCTTTTCCGGTACCTCGGCGGATGAGGTGGCAGCAGCGATGCGTGCGGTGGCGCGGGTCGCGATCGTCAAGCGCGGCGCGGCGGGTATCCTGGTCATCTCCGATGCCGGGCGCGTGACGGCGTCCGCCCCGGCGCATGCGCTCGACTCGACCGGGGCGGGCGATGCCCTCGCGGCCTCCTTCCTCGTGCACTTTGCGCGCGACAATGACAGCGAGCGCGCGGCGTGGGCAGCCGTCCGCCTCGCGGGCGCGGTCGTGCAGGGCGAAGGCGCGCGCCCTCCCGTCCGCCTGCCACGATGAAAATTGAACCGTTCGGCGGTTCAATCCTTTCGGATCGTAGAAGGGGAGCATATGGAGATACGCGAAGTGCTGGAGGTACGGGAGGATGTGCGAGCGGCGGTTGCGGCGGGGGAGCCGGTTGTCGCGCTCGAATCAACGATCATCGCGCACGGCTTTCCCTACCCCGACAATCTCCATCTCGCGCGAGATGTGGAGGCGGCGGTGCGCGCGGCGGGGGCCATACCCGCCACAATTGGCCTCGTGGATGGGCGGATCGTCGTCGGGCTGGACATGGCGCAGATCGAGCGGTTCGCGCAAGATCGGGAGGCGGTGAAGGTCAGCCGTCGCAACCTCGCCGCGACGCTCGCCAGCGGCCTCCTTGGTGCGACGACCGTCGCGGGGACGATGCTCTGCGCCCAGCACGCGGGGATTCGCGTCTTCGCGACGGGCGGCATCGGCGGCGTGCATCGAGGCGCGGCAACGACGATGGACATCTCGGCGGACCTGACGGAACTGGCGCGCACGCCCGTCTGTGTCGTCTGCG
>JAICJW010000139.1 GCA_025928215.1 Chloroflexia bacterium
CTGACAGCCCCGACGAACGGGGCGACGGTCTCGGGCGTGGCCCTCACGCTCTCCGCCACCGCCTCGGATAACGTGGGTGTCGCCAGTGTCCAGTTCATCCTCGACAGCAATCCGCTCGGCGCCGCTGTAACCGTCGCTCCGTATGCTTTTATCTGGGACAGTACCAAAGTGAGCAACGGCACCCACATCCTCGGCGCACAGGCAAAGGATGGGGCGGGCAATGTTGGAACAGCCACCACAATTTCGGTCACCGTCGCTAACCCACCGGTCGTCTCCGCCGTCAGCGCGAGCGGTATCACGACCACCGGCGCGACGATAACATGGACGACGAGCATGGCCGCGACCAGCCAGGTGGATTACGGGACGAGTTCGGCCTATGGTAGCTCGACGACACTGGACCCCGCCCCGGTGGTGAGCCACAGTCAGGCAATCACCGGGCTGACCGCCGGTACGGTCTATCATTATCGGACCCGCTCGACCAATGCGCAGAGTCTCACCACGACATCGGGGGATTTCACCTTTACCACCACGCCAGCAGGTACGCCCATACTCGTCGGGGATAAGACCGTCGAGCAGCAGCGGGACAACAACCCTGCGGGTACAGCCGAAGCGTTCCAGTATACGGCGAGCGCGAGTGGGTCGGTGAGTAAGCTGTCTGTGTACATTGACAGCAACAACACCGCGACGCAAATCGTCGTCGGCCTGTACAGCAACGCGACGGGCAACAACCCGGGGACACTCCTGACACAAGGGACGATCACGAACCCGACAAAGGGGGCCTGGAACACGGTGATCGTGCCATCGGCCTCCGTGACGGCCGGGACGAGCTATTGGATCGCGATACTGGGGTCGACGGGGACCGTGCAGTTCCGGGACACTGCCGTCGGCGGCAAAACGCAGACGAGTGGCCAGACTAATCTCACCACCTTACCTGCGACCTGGACACCGGGTGCCAACTTCGCCAATGCTCCGTTCTCCGCCTATGGCACCTAGCGGGATGCCGTGGCTCCCGACGACAGCCAATTGTATTCCCTCCATTGGAGATGGGGGCCGTAAGAGGATAAAGGGGAAAGCGATCATGCTGAAGTTGAGATTGACGGTTCTGTTGAGCCTGACTATCGCACAGGTAACGGTTGGTTCGCTCATCGCCACGCTGGTTGTGAGCAATGTGGCAGCTGCCGCATCCCTACCGGCCAGCCATACGATCCTGGCGGGACCCGGCTACACGGACGTCTCACCTCATCAGATTGTCCGCACCGGCAGTAACATCCTCTATACCATCGCACCCACCTGCGACGCCTATCCCAGTTGCCCCGGTAACTCCCTACGCGTCTACCGCGCCGACCAGTCCGGCACCCCTGCCTCGTTCTCCGAGCAGGATGCCGCGCATCGTCCCACCGACGTCGGCTCCTCCGCTATTGCCCTCGATGGGACGGACACCATTCACGTCCTCTGGAATGACCGCACGGGCATGGTCAACTACCGCACCTTCGATACCACCGCCAACCGCTGGAGCGCCACGACGGCCATCGCGACGACGAACTGGACTGACTTTGGCCAGGGTGATGAGGGTGTCGCCCTGGCGGTAGACGGCAACGGTACTCCTCACGCTGCCTGGTCCGCCAAAGCCGCTGACGGGGTTCTTCACATCTTCTATGCGAATCGGGCCGCCAACTGGATTCCCCGACAGATTGACGACGTGCCGCTGACCACGAACCGCCGTACCTTGCACCCCACACTCGCCTTCAAGCCCGACAGCACCCTTCTTCTCGCCTGGCTTGAGGGCACTTTCAACTACGTTCCCGACGGCACGATTCATATCCGCGCCCGCTCCCCCGCCGACACCTGGAGCGCGACTCAGACCATCGCCGACCCCGACGGTGCGATGACCACGATTGACAACGGTCCCTCTCTGCTCGTCACCCCGGATGGGACCGCCCATCTCGCCTTCCTCGCCGCCAACCCGCCGGACCAGATTCGCTACTGGTACGATCCCGGCACAGGTTGGCTGGGGGATCGCCAACCCCCCAACCAGATCACCCACGACCCTTCGCTCGGCCCCGATGGCGCCGGTGGTATCTTCATCTATGGTCACGGCACGCCAGTTCCCTTCGATGGGCACGGAGACAACCTCTACTCCTTTCACAAACCGGCGGCAGGTGCATGGGGTCCTTGGACTCTCTACGCCACCGGTTCATTCGACTCCTCCGTCTCTACCCGCTCGGCCCAATTCTTTCACCCCTTCCCGCAGACGCTCGACCTCGCCTTCTGGGGTGATGCCTACCCCAACACACTGTACGTCGGCACCGATACCGCCATCTCGACCACCGCCGCCCGCCTCGCGGTAGCAGGATTCCCCTCCCCCACCACCGCTGGTACGTCCCAGTCCTTTACGGTCATGGCGCAGGATGGGAGTGGCAATCCAGTCCCCACCTACACCGGCACCATTCACTTCGCCAGCACCGACCTCCTGGCCACCCTGCCAAACGACTATATGTTCACGGGGGCGGATGCGGGTACACACACCTTTACCGCGACCCTCGCAACGGCAGGGGCACAGAGCGTCGCCGCCTCGGATACCGCCAATACCCTCATCACGGGGAGCATATCGGTCACGGTCTCCCCCGCCGCCGCCGCACGGTTCGTGATCGCCGGGTTCCCAACGACGATCTCCAGTAGCAGAAGTGGCTCCTTCACCGTCACCGCGGAGGACGTTTTCGGGAATACGGCCGTGGGCTACGCAGGGATGATCCATTTCACGAGCAGTGATGCCCAGGCGCTCTTGCCTGCGGACGGCGGTCTGATAGGCGGTACCGGCATGTTCGCCGCCACCCTCAGAACGGCAGGGAGCCAATCGCTCACCGCGCGGGATATCGCCGTTCCCTCCATCACCGGAAGTGCTACTTCCACGGTCGTTATCTGCGGGCCAACGCGAAAGTTGGTGCGATGTTATGCGGCGGGCTGACCGTGTTGACGAGCGATCCGCCCCGGGCAGGTCACTCACCCATCAACGGCGGCGCTCTGCATGGGCCTCAGCCGCAATTCGCCAGTCGTGTCGAACACCATCACGCATCGCGATCCATCAGAGGACTGACGGAATGATACGACGAGAGGCAGTTGAAGGTATTGTCAGTTTGCGCTGGCGATTGTCGCCTCCTTCCGTCTCCCTCAGGTGATACGATTCCGAAAGAGCAATCCCATACAGTGAATCCTATCGCGAACTGCTGACGATGCCCGCAGGATGGAGCGACCGGTGGAAATGGCGCCTGGACAGGGAGGCACATGGATCATTGCCATAGGAGAGATGCCCGATATCCGAAACGCGTTACCGTCCGCCATCCGCAATGAAGGCTGGCAATGGGACAGATTTCCAACACTGGACACCTTTCTCGCCGCGCCCATACCCCCGCGCACCATCGTCCTTCCGGTGATTGATACCTTTACGATGATGTCATTGAAACTGATTCACGATATCGCTGTGGTGCTCGGTCTGCCGGTTGTTGTGCTCGGATTGGAGCGTCATCCGATGAGGGTCAAGGCGGCGCTCGAAGCTGGGGCCGATGATGTTATCCCCTTTCCTACCTGCACCGCGGAAGTTATTGCTCGCCTCCGGGCAATCGCCCGTGTTGCATTGCCACAAGACGACGGATGAAGCGGGTCGTATCCGTAACGCCCTGAACGCAGCCACACAAACCGGCCAGTCCCGCTTGATGAGGTCAGGCAATCAATCGGACCGGTGAGCGCTTGCAGGTCGGCCAGCCGGGGCGGCCTGCGGCAAATGCCTGTGCCTGACAGGGATGTCAGGCAGGCAGCGATACGCTCCCGAGCCTTCGTCATGTCTCCCTGCCATACTGTTGTAAGCGTCCTGGCTCCCAGCAATATCAGCAAATACCAGCGATCAGATTGGAGGTCCACACGCATGGAAGCGCCCGCAGCGATCGGTGAGTCAACCATGATTCATCCCACCGCGATTGTCGAAACAGGGGCGATCATTCACTCAGGTGTACGCATCTGGCATCATGCACACGTGCGTGATGCCGCGAGTATTGGCCACGAATGTAGTCTCGGCAAAGGGGTGTTCGTTGATCGCGGCGTCCAGGTCGGCGATCGAGTCAAGATACAGAACTATGCCTGCCTCTATCATGGGAGCGTCGTCGAAGAAGGCGTCTTCATCGGGCCGCATGTGATTCTCACGAACGATCGTCTGCCCCGCGCGATTACTCCACTTGGCGAATTGAAAACCGACGATGACTGGCAATGCGAGGAAACGCGTATCTGTATGGGTGCATCCCTTGGCGCGGGTGCGGTAATCCTTCCGGGGATCACCATCGGCGCCTGGGCGATGGTCGGTGCGGGGGCGATCGTCACGGCCGATGTCCCGCCTCATGGCCTCGTCATTGGCACGCCGGCACGCTTGGTCGGAACTGTCTGTACGTGTGGAAATCGTCGCGCCCCGGCGGAAGGCCGCTGCCCGCGATGCGGATGGCACGCCCCCGAGGTTTATGAGGAGATGCGAGCGCCGCACGGCGACGCGCAGCTGAATCACTATGCTTAAGCAGATGCACGCATTCATTCCGATTGCCCGGCCAATGGTCGGTGAGGATGAACTCGACGCGGTGCGCGCGGTGCTCACCTCGGGCAACCTTGCCCAGGGCGCGGTCGTCGCGGCCTTCGAGGACGCATTCGCCGCCGAGTGCGGGGTGCGCTACGCGGTCGCCGTTACGAACGGCACCCTCGCCCTCCATGCCGCGCTGCTGGCGCACGGGATCGGCCCCGGAGACGAAGTCATCACCTCTCCCTTCACCTTCATTGCGAGCGCCAACGCGATCCGGGCGACGGGAGCGACACCCGTCTTCGCTGATATCGAGCCGGAAACCTTTGCGATTGACCCGGATGCCGTGCGCGCCGCGATCTCCCCGCGGACGGTCGCGCTCTTGCCGATCCATCTTTTCGGCCACCCGGCGCCAATGCCGGAGCTGAGAGCCATCGCCCGGCAGCATGGATTGGCGCTGATTGAGGATGCGTGTCAGGCACACGGCGCCGCTATTGATGAAGTCCCGGTCGGTGGGTACGGGGCAGGATGCTTTTCCTTCTATCCAACCAAGAACGTCACGAGTGGCGAAGGCGGGATGGTGACGACGAATGATCCGGCGGTGGCGGATGCGATACGCCTCTTCCGCAGCCATGGGATGCGCCGCCGGTACTATCACGAGGTATTCGGCCTCAACTACCGAATGACCGATCTGCTCGCCGCGATTGGCCTCGCACAGCTGAAACATCTCCAGACGTGGAACGCGATACGAGCCAGCCACGCGGGGATACTGACCTCTGGCCTCTATGACAGTGGGCTGAAGTTGCCAACGGTTCGTCCGGGATACACCCACGTCTTTCATCAGTATACGGTTCGCGTCCGGGAGGATCGAGACGGTTTCCGTGAGCGATTGAAAGACGAAGGGGTTGGGAGTGAGGTGTACTATCCCGTTCCGGTGCACCAGCAGCAGATCTATGCCGGTGCATGCACCGAAGAATTCCCGGAAGCGGAGCGAGCAAGCCGCGAAGTCCTTTCACTCCCCGTACACCCATCATTGACGGATATGGAGATTGACCGCGTGATCGTCGGCGTCGGGAATGCCCTGCGCCGCTGAGAGGGAGAAACCTCGATGCCGAAATTGACTGTTCCAGCCATGAGAGACAATACGACGATTGCACGTGTTGCCGCGCTCGACAGCGGCGGAACAATGACGAGACTGGAGAGTGGTGCCGTGATTGTCGCGGCGCCACGGCGGCTCTTTTTCTCGCGCCGCGGGATCGAGTCCGCTCTCGGTTATCCGATGCGTCATTCCGTCTGGCGCAATCTGAAAGACCAGACGGAGGATGGTGTGGTAACCATCGCGGACGATATGACGCTGCTCGTAGAACGGGAGCCGTCGGCGAGTGCGCAGGGAGCCAGCACGGAGGGGACTGCTGGATACACAACGCACCGGTACCGGACGAAAACGCAAGAAGCGTCTTCATCCACATAAAAGGGCACAGATCGTCCACCGACTCCGCAGGGAGGAGTAGTCCGGTCGTCCCACTCAACTCAGATCATACTCAGCGCGCCACAGCAGCTGGAAAGCGAACACAGCGCGGCGCCAACGACCGGAGTAACGGCGACGTGCAACGATGAGAGGATCTGTCCATGGATGCACGAGCAGCCGTGAGCGCGACGTGCGATATGCCGATAAACAAAAATTGGCGGTACGGATTCGGGTCTCGACGTTTCTTCCGATCCCTATGCGAGCTCTCTTAAGACCTCGGCAAGGGCTTCATCGAGATAGCGATAGAGGGTCTCAATTACCCCTTGATTGGGAAATAACTCATACAGTGTGCGTGCGGCGGCTTTTGCTTCCGTTACGAGGATGACTATGCGGTGGAGATCCGGCGCGCCGCTCTCACTGATTTCGTCGTCGTCCGGGGGCCGTTGCACGCGTTCGTGCTCCTTATCTGTATTGCCGCGCTCGCAGCGGTACGACGACCATAGTGAAACCCACGAGCGGGGCGAATAAAGGATAGCCGGCGCGGCGCCAATCCGCGAACCGTGTTGAATGATCCGGCCTCACCGTACCTGTCGCAAGGTAGCACGTTCCGGGGGGGACTGCAAAGTGAAGTGGACGCCGTACTTGTTCAGCATCGCGGCAGAATGAGGAGCGTGCGACAGGCAGTGGAGGGATGCTCTCCCCGCTTCCACAACACCCCGAAGGCCGAGGCGAGCGTGGTCCTTCACTGATCTTTGGCGCATCACCGGATGGCGCAGATCCCGCGCCGCCCGGTTGTTCCCGGCACCACCGTCGCCTCCAATACAGCGATCCCCGCCGCCGTCCCGCATCTCTGAACTGATACCGTTCATCTGCTATTCTTCTCCTTCTGTTCGCTCTGGTATCTTTGCGCCTTCGGCTCAATTCTTTCGGAAAGGGTGAATGATGGATGAGGGGTTGCGAGAAGGGATTGGGCACGTAGGGTTTGTGGATCACCATGTCCATGCACCATACAAGCGAGCGCACGCAATCTCGCTCGATGACTTTCGCCGACCATTCACGGAGGCGAGCATCCCGGCGGTCTGGACAGAGAATATCCCGACCCTGATCGGCTACCAGTGGATGGTGCGGGAACTGGCGCGCGTGCTGCATTGCGCGCCGACCGAAGACGCGGCGCTCGCGGCGCGGAACGATATGGCCACCGTGCCGTATCACCGGCTGCTGGCGGATGCCGCGAACCTCGGCGCGTGCTACGACGACGATCTGTTCGGCTTCGGGCAGTGTTATCCGATTGACGCGTGGGCGGAGGTGATTCAGCGGCCCGTCGAGCGGGTGCTGCGCGTCGAGACATTCGTCGAGCAGGGCTACGCTACCTGCGAGACGCTGGATGACGCGCTCGAACGGCTGACGCGGGAGATCGCCACGCCCGCGCGGCGGCTCGTCTCGCTCAAGAGCATCGCCGGGTATCGCTCCGGCCTCGCCTTCGACCCGCTGAGCGCAATTCAGCGGCAAGCAGCGGCGATGGCGTATAGGCAACTGCGGGAATCAGCCCTCAATCCTCATGCCGCCCAGAGGGCACCCGCAGTCCTCAGTCCTTTTCCCGGAAGGATCGCGGACAAGGCGCTTGTGGATACCATCGTCTGGACGGCATTGGAAGCCGCCGCGCCGCAAGGATTGCCGATGCAGTTTCACATCGCCTTCGGCGACGACGACATCGTCATGACGAAGAACGACCCGACCTTGATGCGCGCCCTCTTCGCGCACGAGCCGTTCCGCGCCGTGCCGCTCGTCCTGCTCCATTGCTACCCCTTCCACCGGCAGGCAGGTTACCTCGCCAGCACTTACCCGAATGTCTACGCGGACCTCGGCCTGACGATCCCGATCGTCGGCCCCGGAGCGGCGACGGCACTCGCCGAACTGCTCGAACTCTGCCCGACACGCCAACTGCTCGCCTCAACCGATGGGCATATGGAACCCGAATTTCAGTGGTTCAGCATCTTCGTCTGGCGCTGGGCGCTCGCTCGCGTCCTCGGCCAGTACGTGGAGTGGGACATCCTCACCACCGATACCGCGCTCGCCACCGCCCGCGCCATCCTCCACGACAACGCCCTGCGGGTTTACCGGACGGGCGGGGATTGAACCACAGAGGCACAGAGCACAGAGGAAGCACGGAGAAAAGAGATTTGTCTCTTCTCTTCTCCTTTCCCTCTTTGTGTCCTCTGTGTCTCTGTGGTTCAATCCTTTTCCTATGGCTGTTCGCGCAATACGAAAGGGGCGAGGGACGATGGGTGTTGACCCGAAACTGTTGGAGAAAATGGAGTGGCGGCTGGTGGGGCCGTTCCGAGGCGGGCGGTGCGTGGCGGTGGCGGGTGATCCGTCCGACATGCTCACCTTCTATTTCGGCTCGACGGGTGGCGGTGTCTGGAAGACGCGCGATGGCGGCGCGACGTGGAAGAACGTCTCGGATGGCTTCTTTCACACCGCCTCCGTCGGCGCGATTGCCGTTTCCGCATCCGATCCGAACATCCTCTACGCCGGCATGGGCGAGACGACGATTCGCGGCAATGTCGCGCATGGGGACGGCGTCTATAAATCCACGGACGCGGGCGCGACGTGGGCGCATTGTGGCCTCGAAGCCACGCGGCACATCGCCAAGGTGCGCATTCACCCGACGAACCCGGAGTGCGTCTACGTCGCGGCCTTCGGGCACGTCTTCGGCGCGAACCCGGAGCGCGGCATCTATCGCTCGAACGACGGCGGCGAGACGTGGGAACGCATCCTCTTCCGGAGCGAGCACGCCGGGGCGATTGATCTCGCGATGGACCCGCACAACCCGCGCATCCTCTATGCCGCCTTCTGGGAGGCGAACCGGACGCCCTATAGCCTGACGAGCGGCGGCCCGGAGAGCAGCCTGTACAAATCTACCGACGGCGGCGCAACGTGGGCCGAACTGACGCACGCGCCGGGCCTGCCGAAGGGTGTGCTCGGCAAGATCGGCGTCGCCTGCTCCGCGAAAAGCGGCCGCGTCTGGGCGCTCGTCGAGGCTGAGGGCGGCGGGCTGTTCCGCTCGGAGGATGGCGGTGCGTCGTGGGAGATGATGAGCGACAAGGCCGACCAGCGGCAGCGCCCGTGGTACTACACGCATATCATCGCCGACCCGACGGAGCCGGACACCCTCTGGGTGCCGAATGTCCAGCTCTGGAAGTCCACCGATAGCGGTCGCTCCTTCCAGCAGGTGCCGACGCCGCATGGCGACGATCACGACCTCTGGATTGACCCGAACAATTCGCTGCGGATGATCGAGGGGGACGACGGCGGCGCCTGCGTCTCGTTTAGCGGCGGCGCGGCGTGGTCCTCGATCTTTACCCAGCCGACTGCCGAGTTCTACCATGTGACGACGGACAACGCCGTCCCGTATCGCCTCTATGGCGCGCAGCAGGACAATACGACGATCTCGACGCCGAGCCGCTCCGACAACGGCGCGATCACCTGGGCGGAATGCTACCCCATCGGCGGTGGCGAGAGCGGCTATATCGCCGTCCGGCCCGACGATCCGAACATCGTCTACGCCGGCTCGTACTGGCTCGTGACGCGATATGACCACCGCACGCACCAGACGCGCAATATCATGCCGTGGCCGGAGAATCCGATGGGTTGGGGCGCGGGCGATCTCAAATACCGCTTCCAGTGGACGTTTCCTATCGTCATCTCCCCCCATGATCCGGACACGCTCTACGTCACCTCCAACGTCGTCCACCGCTCGACAGACGAGGGGCAGAGCTGGGAGGTCATTTCGCCCGATCTGACGCGCAACGACCCAACGCGGCTCGGTTCATCCGGCGGGCCGATCACGAAGGACAATACGAGCGTCGAGTATTACTGCACGATCTTCACCCTCGCGGAATCGCCGCTGGAAAAAGGCGCCCTCTGGGCCGGCTCGGACGACGGCCTCGTCCACGTCACCCGCGATGGCGGGACAACGTGGAAGAACGTCACCCCGAAGGACCTACCCGAATGGGCGATGATCTCGATGATCGAACCCTCGCCGCACGATGCAGGCACGGCCTACATCGCCGCCACCCGCTACAAGTCGGATGATTTCGCGCCCTATCTCTATCGAACGACCGACTACGGCCAAACATGGGTGAA
>JAICJW010000373.1 GCA_025928215.1 Chloroflexia bacterium
CCCAGAAGGTGGCGAACTCGCCGGGAATGAGGCCGTTGCAGGAGAGGTCAACGTTGGGATTGTCGACCGCGCTGCCCGCGAAGAGGGCGGGATCAACCTGCTTCGCCGAGGTCTGATGCCCAATCGTCGTGAAGACGGACAGGGTGGCGAGCGCGTTGCGCGAGAAGTCGTCCGGGGTGCTCGCGGTAATCTTGAAGCTGAAGGACGCCTTCTGGAGGCTGACGCGACCGAGCGCCGAGACGGTGTACTGACCGTAGGGCGGCACGGCGTTGGCGAACTCCGGCGGCAGCGTGAAGATGTAGGGTGAGAACTGCAAGCCGTCCGTTGCCGAGCCTGTCGTTGACGGGTAGCTCTGCGCTGCGGAACTAATCGGGCCGAACCGCAATCGGAAGGTGAAGCTCCCTGTGCCGTCCGCGAGCACCTCATCGGGCTGCGGGCAGCAGAGCGGTGCGACGTTGCTCACGGTCGTGACCGGGAAGACCCGACCATCCGGGAACGTGATGTAGATGCTAACCACTTCGCCGGGGCCGAAGCCATTACCGGTGAAGTCCACTGTGTCACCTGAGTTTGTGCCGTCCGACAAGACCACGCGCTGTGTCGTGGTGGTCTTGTTACCCTTGAGTGTCGCTCCCGTTGTGTCTGCCGCTACTGGGGCCAGCGCGATGAGTGACATCAATGTCGCCATCGCAATCGTGACACCCAGGAAGCGCAAGGATCGCTTTAGACCCACGTTCCTGTCCTCCTCTGTCCTTTCGGACCTACCAACCTGTGGGAGAGATCAGCGCTCGAGACGCCTACCCATTTCTCCCTATACACCATTGAGATCCACCGTAGCGCTACCGTAGTTTCAATCCTCGTGCGTACATTGGTGGTTTTTGAAAGCCACCTGACATCCACAACTCCGATTACTCCTCCTCCTTCCGGTTCCCCTAGCAGACTGACTGCTATACTTCCCATCCAACGGTATTCGTCACCTGGCGATGGCCGGTCGAGCCAGATGATCTCTGGCAGTAAAACGGACAACATGCCGTTTGGTTGCGCGGAATATCGGAGGGAATAATTTCTATGGCTGACCGGATTGGCTCGCCACGCCATATTCTCAGTGTTACGGACGTATCGCGGCCCTGGCTGGATGCGCTCTGCGCTCGCGCGGCAGCGATCACGCGCCATCCGACGCGGAAGCCTCTCACCGGCCGCATTCTCGCGACGCTCTTCTATGAGCCAAGCACGCGCACCCGTCTCTCATTCGAGGCGGCAATGTTGCGGCTGGGCGGCGGCGTCATCAGCACGGAGAATGCGCGGGAGTTCTCCTCCGCCGCCAAAGGCGAGAATATCGAGGATACGACGCGCATCGTCGAAGGCTACGCGGATGTGATCGCCGTGCGCTACCACGAACGCGGCGGCGCGGCCCGTGCGGCCGCCGTCGCGAGCGTGCCGATCATCAATGCGGGGGACGGGCCTGGCGAGCATCCGACGCAGGCGCTTCTGGATTGGTTCACGCTCGCCCGCGAGTTCGGTACGGTGGATGGCCTGCGCATCGCGCTCGTCGGCGACCTTGCGAACGGTCGCGCCGCTCGCTCGCTCGCGATGCTCCTCGCCCTCGCGCACGGCGTCTCGCTCGTCTTCATCGCGCCGCCCGTGACGCCGATGGGCACGGATGTTAAAGCATACCTCGATGCGCGCCAGGTTCACTGGGAAGAGACGACCGATCTTCGTGGCGCGCTCACCGATGTTGATGCCGTCTATATGACACGCGTCCAGAAGGAACGCTTCGGCACTGACTTGGATGCCTATCAGGCGGCGCGCATCTATACGTTCACGCCGGATATGCTTTCGGCGCTTCCCGCGCGTGCGCGCATTCTCCATCCTCTCCCCCGCGTGGATGAAATCGCGCCCGAAATTGATGCGGACCCCCGCGCCGCCTACTTCCGCCAGGCGCACAATGGCATGCTCGTCCGTATGGCGCTCCTCGAATGGGCGCTCGACGCTCACGAGTAAACGTTGAGGGAGAGGTAGCAGACAGGAAAGCCTGCCGTCCCGAGATAAAGGCAGGCGGGGACTGCTATCGCCGAGGGTTTCTGGCGAACTGCGGACGCCTACACAACAGATGGGCCCCATGGCAAATACCATGAGGCCCGTGATCGAATCAGGTTGCGGTGACGTTTATGACCCGGGGTGAGAACCGTCATCCGGGCTGGGCTGAACGCGCAGCGGCACGTTCTCCAGGAATTCCTCATAGAGGAACTTATGCAGGACGTCCGGCTGCAAGTTGCGCTCGCCACCGTCGCTATTGAAGACCAACCCACCGTGAGGCTGCTTCGTCACGTCATTTACGTCAACCGTGCCATGCGCGACACCGGCGGCTGCCACCGACCCGGCACCCATCACACTGAATGCGGTGAGTACACCGGCGACACCAATAATCATGCGGCGCTTCGAGAAAACGTGCATACTGGCTACCTCCCTTGCGACTATGAGGAACCCACCGAACCAACGATCATCATGAGGCGCCCTCGAAGGATCAATAGCGCCATCTTCCACGCACCGAAATCCGTTACGCCTATCCTCCCCCGTGTAGCGCCTCCTTCCGGCTCTTCGCGCCCGCATCGTAACCGGCTACGGTCATGCACCGATCGAGGGAGATCGGGGGTTTATGACGCGCAACCGTACCGGATGATATCTGGCAATAGAACGAAGCACCCGTCATTTGGTTGCATACCGGAGTCGAGCGGCACCCAGAAATCGCACCGTTCTCACGATCATCGGGAGCGCCCAATGCGTCGCGACGCTCCGAAAGTGAGAGAGTGGCGACCCGGTGCGGGCCGCCACTCCACGTCCAGTCCGAAGAGATCATCCGACCGACTTAGCGGAAGGTGTCAATGACGTAGGTCCGGCCCGGAGCGGTGCCGTTCGCGGGGTTGGCCGTCGGCGGAACGACGAGGGTGTTCTTCGCCGGTACCTTAATGACCGTGCCCGACTTCGCGACGTTCTGCTCTTCCCAGAGCGGGTAGGACGCCGGCTGGAGGATCGGAATGGTGAGGCCGCAGCCGCCGAATTGCGACACATCGAAGGACGACTTGTTGTTGCCGTTGCTCGGGAGACCCGTCTCATTGTAGGAGCAGCCGTTATACTCGCCGCCCAGGCCACCGGCGCCCGAGAGCACGTTCGTGATCACCACCGCGTCGCGGTAGTTCGCCGCAACCTGCGTCGTGTTCGAGGAACCGATCGCCGATGCGTTGCCGCTCGTCACGATGACGTTGACGTTGCCAATCGCCCCCGGCGCCGTTGCGCCAACGGACGAGACGCCCACCATGAGCATCAATGCCGCAAACCCTGTACCGACTGCGAGTCGCAGTTTTCGCCCAGACACACGCATGGCCCGTTCCTCCTCTGTACAAAAATCCACCGAACGCTCGCGACGCCTTATCCTATACCAACGGTCTGCCCCGGTCAACTAGCGGGCGTCATAACATTTTTTTGAGTTATGACAACTTCCTGCTTCCGCCCACTTCGTTACCGCGGCACCCCATTGCTACGACTATAACGAAGAACGTACCGATTGGTTGCGCGATTGACCCCTGTACGTTCCGATTGCCTCACTCCTCCTTTCCGCTACGCGCGCGGTGGTCGCCGCGTCCACCCATCGTCATACTCCAGATACCGAGTGCGAGCGCGCCGATGGCGAGAGCCAGGATGCCTGCTTCGACGCCGATGGTGTCACCGATCAGCCCCGCCGTCAACGTCGGCACGAGGGCGGAAGCGTTGGAGAGCGTGAAAAACGTCGAGAGGACGCGCGCCCGCACCTCTTCCCCGCTGCGCTCCTGCAGAAGCGTCTGGCTCGGTACAACGATAAACGCCTGCCCGATCCCCAGGAGCAAAGCGCAGGCCATCACGCCGAAGACGACGGGCCACGCCGGGCCGAACGCGGGCCGCCCGACCAGCCGGTAGCCGATATTCGGCACAATCGCGAAGAGCGAGAGCATGATCCCCTGGCTGAGCGCCCCGCCATGAATCATCGTTTCCCGGTTTTCCGGCGTCGCGAAATGCCCGACGAGGACCACACCAATGACCATGCCGATACCGGCCGGCGCGAGGATGTACCCAAGCCCGCTTTGCGACAGTTGCAGGACGGTCGTCGCGAACTTCGGCGCCAGCGTGCCAACGGCGAGAAAGGCCGCCGACGCGAAGGTGAGGAAGCCCATTGCCTTCCGCAAGAGCCGGTCGCGATAGATGTAGACCCACGCCTCCCGGATGTCGAACCAGAGCACCTCCATCGCGCCGCGCCCATCCACCCGCACGCGCGGCGCAGCCTGCATCGAGGGGAGCGTCCAGATTAACGTCGCGCAGAAGAGAAAGAGCAGCGCGACGAAGAGGTAGAGCCGGTTGAGGCCGAGGAGGCCGACGAGCAGCGGCCCAAGCGTCGCGAACCCGACGAGTTGCGAGACGGTGACGGTCAGGGTGAAGAGTGCGTTCGCCTGGGCCAGCTCGCGCCGCCGCACGACGAACGGAATCGCCGCC
>JAICJW010000195.1 GCA_025928215.1 Chloroflexia bacterium
GCCAATTCATCTTGAGGCATCACTGACCGTGCCGTATGCTACTGCCCACGGGATCCAGGCAAACTGACCGGCGGCCCTCGCTGCGAGAGGGCGCTTGCTCGTTGGAGGGAGGCAATCGGATGAGTGTGCAAGCGAACGACGATCCCTATGTGTTGGGGCGTTCCGCGGAGGAAGAGCGGCGGTTGCAGCGCCAGTCCGCCTGGTACGCGAGACCGACCCGCCAGCTGTTCGCTGATGCGGGGATCGCACCGGGGATGAAGGTTCTCGATCTCGGCAGCGGCACGGGCGATGTGGCGATGCTCGCCGCGGAGACGGTCGGCCCGACGGGGCGCGTCATCGGGGTGGACACCAATCCGGGCATTCTGGAGACCGCACGTCGGCGGGCAGAGCAAGCGGGGCATACGAACATTACCTTCATCCCCGGTGATCTGCGCGCGGTCGCGCTCGACGATGATTTCGACGCGATCGTCAGCCGCTTGATTCTGGTGCATCTCCCCGATCCCGCGACCGCGCTCCGGGATCTCCTGCGCCATGTACGCCCGGGCGGCGTTGTCACTGCCTACGAGCCGGATTTCACGCTCTTGGGCGACGCCTATCCTCCCTGTCCGTTGTATACGCGCGCCTGCTCCTGGTTCGCCCAGGGTGCCGGTGCTGCCGGTATGGAATTGGCGATGGGCTTCAGACTCCATCAGCTCTTCATTGATGCCGGGCTGGAAGCGCCGCGGATGTTTGCGGACGCGCTGGCGGGCGGCGGCCCCGATTTCCTCGATGACTTCACGGTCTATTGCGCCGAATCCATCCGGTCCGTTCTGCCCTTGATCGTACGGGGAGGATTCGCAACCGAGGAAGAGGTTGGCATCGAAACGCTTGGCGCCCGGCTCCGCGATGAGATGCTGTCACAGAATGCCACCGTTCGGCATGTTCTCTTCATGGGTGCGTGGGCACGCAAAGCATAATCTGCCGGTGCTCACGTTTGCGCGTGATAGCGGCGGATCGCCGGGACGAGGAGGGCGATCAACGCCACCGTCGCGATGCACGCGATGCCACCGGAGGCGACGGAAAACGGCGTGCCGAAGCGCGCCGCGACCATCCCTGCCTCCATCTGCCCGAGTTGCGGCCCGCCCCCCGCGAAGAGTTGATGCGCCGCCGATGCCCGCCCCCGCAGCGCGTCCGGTGTCAACAACTGAAGAATCTGATGCCGGAAGGTCATGCTTACCGTATCCGCCAGCCCGGTCCCGGCGAGGAAGAGGAGGGCGAGCGGCATCGAGCGCGACAGCCCGAAGCCGACCGTGGCCAGCCCATACGCCGCGACCGCGCCGAGGAGCGGCCAGCCCGGCTTGCGGATGCGATGTGATACCGCCGTCATCGCCACCGCGCCGATCACCGAGCCGACGGCGGGCGCGGAGAAGAGAATGCCCAGCCCGGTTGGGCCGACATGGAGAATCTTATCCGCGAAGACCGGAAGCAGGACGGTCGCGCTGCCCCAGAAAGTGGCGAAGAAGTCGAGCGACATGATGGCGAGGACGATGTCGTTGCCCCGGATGAAGCGCAACCCCTCGACCGCCGCCCGCCAGCCCGTCGGCCCGCCCGCCGCTGCCGCGCCGAGCCGCGCGTGCATGCAGGCAAAGACGACGATCACCGCGACGAACGAGAGCGCCTCAAAGCCATATGTCCCCGCGATGCCGACCGCACCAATGGCGAGGCCACCGAGAGCGGGGCCGGCAATCGTCGCCACCTCGGCAGTCGTGATGTCCCATGAGAGGGCGTTACGGAGATGTTCGCGCGGCACGAGGCCAGGCAATAGCGCCTGGCGTGTCGGGGAATCCACTGTGCCAATCGTCGCGGCGATGGCGGTTATCAGGTAAATCACGCCGATATTCGCATGCCCCGTGACGGTCGCCAGGATCAGGGCGAGCGAGCAGCAGAGCAAAGCGGGTTGCGTGACGAGCAGCAGGCGGCGGCGATCCACCTGATCGGCGATTACGCCGCCCGCGAGCGAGAAAAGCAGCACCGGGATCAGGCGCACGAGGCCAAGCAAGCCGAGTTCGACCGCCGAATGGTGCAACTGATAGACCTGATAGGAGATGGCGACCGTCTGCATCTGCTTGCCGAGCGTCGCGATAAATTCCCCACTGAGGAGGAGGCGATAATCGCGGTGCCGCAGCGCGGCAAACGGGCTGGGGCGCGTTGCCACCAGGAGCGTGCCCGGCTCTTCGGGTTGGCCAGGCGACATTCCGGGCATGCGGGGGCAACCTCCCTGTCCGCGCGCTCACGCACGAACGCCCACACGACGAATGCGCGTGAACGTGATGCCCGGAGGGTCTTGATCGGACGAATCTCTGACTACCGGGAAACGAGTAGACGGCTGAGTTCTCCCACACGAAGCGCTCAGGCGTCAGCATGCAGCGTTCTTATACCACACACACCCTCATCAGCGGTCCACCTTCTCCGTCCACGGATACGCCCAAAGGGAGGGAACGCGCCGGTAGACTTGCACGCCCTGGATGATCGCCACCAGTTGGTAGCGGCGGGTGAGAACAGGGCGCAGGCGGTCGTGGGCGCGCTGAAAGCGGGGGGCATCCACATCCACAATGAACGCTGGTCCGGCGGGGGTGTCGAGCGTGGCGATCAGTCGGTCGAAGGTCGCGGGGTCGTTCAGGATCGGCTCCCGCCAGACGACGGCGAAGGCGCTCTGCCGCTCGCTCAGATAGTAAATCTCCGGCGCTTCGAAGGCGATGTAGATGCGGTCGTTCGGCCCTGAGTTCGCCTTCAGATATTCCACGAGCAGCCCCTGCGCCTGGTACGCGCGGTCATGGTAGAGGTTCCAGGAAATGTCCGCCGGTTGCGCGGCGAAATACTGCCCGGTGTAGGCGGCGGTCAGCATGACGCTCAGACTGAGAAGGGTGACGAGACGCACGCGCCAGCGCGCCGTTTCGCCGCGCGCGAAGGCGGCGCGCACACCAATCGCGGCATAGATCGCCAGCGGTGGAAGCAATTGGAAGAAATAGTGCGTGAACCAGTTGCCGCCGAGCGCGATGCCGCCGAAACTGGCAAGAAACCAGAGCGGTGCGAGCCACCGCGCGTCCTCGGAGAGCGAGGCACGATAGATCGTCAGCGCCAGCGCGGTGAGAACGACGAGCGGCAGCACATCACCGCCAACGACGAGGCTGTTCCAGAGCGAATGGCCGAGCCGCCCGAAGGCGTGGCGCGAGACGATGGATTCCGTCGCGCCCCGATAGAGCAGCACCTGCCGGATATACGCCCGCCCATCCCGTGCGAAACCGTCCACAATGGCGGGCAGCACACCGATCAGTGCCCCCGCACCGAGGATGGATTGACGGCGCAGGCGCGCCCACCACGGTATCCCCTCCCGACGCGCGGCGAGGAAGAGCAAGAGCGCGGCAGTGGCGACTGCCGCGACCTCCGCGGGCTTGATGACGACCGCGATGCCCGCGCAGAGGCCGCTCAGGAAGATGCATCGCGTCGCGGCGACGCTCTCACGGGCAAAGAGCCGTCTATCCGGCTCCATCCGCGTACGCTCGGCGGGCAGGAGCAGCACGAGGCTGGCAAGCGCGGGGAGGGTCATGAAGAGTTCGGCGTTCGCGGTGAACCCCTGCACATGCGGCATCGCCGAGAAGAGGGCGAAGAGGAAGGCGGCGAGCAACCCCGTTCGCGTATCCGCGAGCCGCCGCCCGATGATGGAGATGAGCAGCGCCGAACCCGCGTTGTAGAGCGCGGCGAAGAGCCGAATCGCGACGATGCCGCGGCCGAGCGTCTGGAAGATCACGCGATAGACCCAGAGAATGCCCTGCGTGCGGTCGAACCAGAGCAAGTGATAGAGCGTCCTGCCGCTCAGGCCGTAGTGCGTCGTGTAGGCGTAGCCGCCCTCGTCCGCGATCAGTGGCACATGGAGGAAGGGCATCCGCACGAGCACGGCGAGCAGCAGGATCACGCCGAGCGCGACCTGCCATGTCAGAACCCACCGCCGGAACGCCGCCAACCTCGCCATGTCCGCACCCAACCATGCGCGATCGTGCGCCGCCATCACTCCTCAGCCGACGCAGATTATCGCCGTCCATCTTCCGGCACGATAGAGACCTTTAACAGATACCGCGCCGCACATGAATGATCGGTGAACGCCCGATGTTCGGGAACGTTCCCCTCCCGTATACTCTCCGAGCGAGGTTCGATGAGATGCGGAAGGAGCGAGCGGATGCGAACACACCGGATTGCGGTCATGCCGATGGATGGCATCGGGCGGGAAGTAATCCCGGCGGCGGTGCGCGTCCTGCGCGCGGCAGAGCGGGCGGTCGGCGGTTTCGCGCTCGCAATGACCGATTTCGACTGGTCGGCGCGCACATCGCTCGAAACGGGCGCGCCAATTGTGCCGCCCGGCGGTTTCGACACGCTGCGCGGCTTCGACGCGATCCTCTTCGGCGCGCATGGCGGCACGCCCGGCGTCCCGGACGATGTCGCCTTCGCGGAGACGCTCTTTGCCTTTCGCCTCGCCTTCGATGAGTACATCAATCTCCGCCCCTGCAAACTGCTTCCCGGTATCCCTTCCGTGCTCGCGCAGGCGAAGCCGGAGGACGTGGATTTCGTTATCGTGCGCGAGAATGTCGAGGGCGAACTGGCAGGGCCGGGCGGGCGTACCGGCGTCGGCACACCGTGGGAGACCGCCTCACAACTGACCGTCATCAGCCGTGGCAACACCGAGCGCGTCGCGCGCTACTCCTTCAACCTCGCCCGCTCCCGGCGCAAGCGGCTGGCGAACATCACGAAATCGAACGCGATGCGCCATGCCTACACGCTCTGGGATGAAGTAATCGCCGAAGTCGGCAAAGAATACCCGGACGTGCAACTGGACAAATTCTATGTGGACGCGGCAGCCGCGCGGATGGTGCTGCGTCCGCAGGATTTCGACGTGCTGCTCTGCACGAATTTGTTTGGCGACATCCTCTCCGACCTCGGCGCGGCGCTGGCGGGCGGCCTCGGCGTAGCGGCGAGCGGCAATCTTAACCCGGAAGGTGCCGCGCCCTCATTGTTCGAGCCGGTCCACGGCAGCGCGCCGGACATCGCCGGGCGCGGCATCGCCAACCCCGTCGCCGCCATCGGCGCAGGCGCACTCATGCTCCGTCATCTCGGTGAAGCGGCGGCAGCGGACGCCATCGAAGCCGCGATGGGCCGCATCCTTCGCGACGGCGAGTTCCGCACCGCCGACCTCGGCGGCGGCGCAACCACTGACCAGATGGCAGACGCAATCGCCAAGCGTGTAGTGCAAGGAAATGCAGAGTAGATCGTCGGGGAGGCTCGTGCTTCGCCCCAACCGTCTTGAGTGATGCTCCGCCTTCCTCCTCAGTTGCACGCGCGGTGGTATCCTCCTAGGATGGCGCACAATGACGTGCGCGCAGGGAAGGATACACCGATGAATGCAGCGAAGACGGTACGTAATCTCGGTCTCGGTCTGTGGGTGGGCGGGATGGCGGCGATTGACTTTGTGGACGCGCCCGCCCGCTTCAAGACGCCCGGCCTCGACCGCAACGCGATCACGGCGGTTGGGCGATCCGTTTTTCGGGCATGGAGCCGCTACGAACTCGGCCTCGCCACCCTCACCGCCGCGACCGCCCTAGTCGCCGCGCGGGATGAGGGCAGCAACAAGCGCACTGCCGCCCTCGTTGCGCCGATGTGGGCGCTCACGATCGTACAGTTTGCGCTCCTTCAGCCAAAGATGCGCGCCATCGCCGAGGGGTTGGATTTCGTCAATCGCGATCCGAACGAGCCGCGCTACGCCGCTCATCGCAAAGTTCACGGCGCGTATATGGCGGCGGACGGCGTCAAGTTCCTGCTCGGCCTCGCCGCGAACGTCGCGAGCAACAGATAGAGGCTCGAGGTTTGGGGAGTCTACTCCGAACCCCGAACCTCGAACCTCGAACCTCGAACTCAGGCCTTCAAGTATTTGTCGAACCAGCCAACGATGCGCTCCAATCGCTCGCGGCGGTGGGCGGGTTTACCGGAGCGGGAGAGGCCGTGGCTCTCATTCGGGAAGCGGACGAAGGCGACATCGCGCCGCAGCCGCCGCAGCACGGTGAATAACTGCTCCGCCTCGCTGATCGTGCAGCGGTGGTCGTTTTCGCTATGGATGATGAGCAGCGGCACCGTGATCTTCTCGACATGCGCGATCGGCGAGCGGTCCCAGTAGGAGTCGCGATGCTCCCAGTACGGCCCCTCGAACTCCCAATCGAGCGAGCGCCAGATCATGTCGCTCGTCCCATATGACGAGATGCGGCTGAGTGTGCTCCGCTCCGTTACGCCTGCTTTCCAGCGATTCGGGTACGCACCGATGAGGAAGTTCATCAGGTAGCCACCGTACGAGCCACCCGTGATGCCGACGCGCTCCGCGCTCAGGTAGGGCCGCTCAAGCGCATACTCCAGCCCCGCCATCACGTCATGGACATCCACATCGCCCCAGTTGCCGGTGAGCGCGGAGGTGAATGCCTGCCCGTAGCCGGTGCTGCCGCGCGGGTTGAAATAGGCGACGACGTACCCCTCGGCGGCGTAGCGGTGGAACGAATGCATAAATGACGAGCCGTACTGCCCGCGCGGGCCGCCGTGAATGTCGAGAATCAGCGGGTACTGGCGCGATGCATCGAAACCGGGCGGATGCAAAATCCAGCCGTCCATCGCGATCCCCTCACCAATCGGTACGGACACGCGCTCCGGCTCGGGAAGGATGACGCCTGCGAGCGCCTCGCTGTTTATGTCCGTCAGGCGGCGCTCCTTCGTGCCATCGAGGTTCGCGACGACGAGGTCGCCCGGTATCGTCATGCTGGAGACGGCGGCGACGATTGTCGTACCCGCCGCGTGGAAGCCCGCGCAGTTCCGGTCGCCGCCGAGGACGATGCCGACGCCGCCGGTCATCGCGACACGAGCAACCATCGCCGTGCCGCGATCCTCGGTGACGAAGAGAATGCCGGTGCCGTCCGGTGTCCATTGGATCGGATACTGACCGTTGCCCGTGCCGATGTCGCCCATCACGCCGCCTGTCGCGGAGCGGTCGTAGTCGCGCGTCAGGGCATGCGGTGCGCCGCCGCCATCGGCAAGGACGACCCAGACCCAATCCTGCGTCGTCGGGCCGGTCTCCGATGGCTGGTCGTGACCGAGGAAGGCGATCTGTTTGCCATCCGGGGACCAGGCGGGCGCCTTGAACGGCCCGACGCTCCCCGTTAGTTGCGTCACATCGCCGCCACCCGCCGGGATCGTGTAGAGATCGGCGACGGTCGTCCACTCGCGATCCGGCGTGCGGCGGGAGATGAAGGCGATGCGCGACCCATCCGGCGACCAGACAGGCTGCGTATCGTCCCACGGCCCGTCGGTCCGTTGCGTTGGCTCGCCGCCCATGGCGGGCACGGTGAAGAGATGCTTGTACCGGCCATCCCAGAAGCCCTCGCCATCCATCTTGTAACCCAACTGCGTGATCACCCGCACGTCGCTCCCCTCCCGCGGGGCGTGCGTCGGATCGTCATTCGCGGGGCGGTCGGTCTTGGCGACGTAGACGAGCGATGCGCCGTCCGGCGACCACGCGGGCTGGCTGACATCGCTCGATCCGTGGGTCAGGCGGCGTGCCTCGCCGAAGTCGGCGGGGATCAGCCAGAGTTCCTTGCGCTCTTCACGGTCGGAGACGAACGCGACCGTCCGGCCATCCGGCGACCAGCGCGGAGCGCTGTCGTTCGCTTCGGCGGTCGTCAGTTGCCGGGGGGCGCCGCCCGCCGTCTCCACGAGCCAGAGATTCGAGACGGTGCGATCCTTCTCCGTATCCGTCCGCGTGACGGCGAAGACGACGCGCGATCCGTCCGGCGAAGCCTGAAACTCGCCGACGACGCGCAGTGCGAAGAGATCATCATTCGTGATCGTACGGCCACTCGATGTATGCGTCATGGTGAACCTCCCCTGAGTAGACAGTAGCCAGTAGACAGAACGAGAGAGTTGTCAGCGTATCATCTCAGATTACGGTTGTGTCCAGAGACTTCTGTAGTTTGAAGATGGCTCGTCATGGCAGCCATCGTCCTCCACGATCGGTAGTGGCAACAGACCGGATCGAAGGAGGAAGACGATGGCGTACCGACAGCGTATCGGCGTGGCATCAGCGACACAATCCATCCTGACGGACGATCCCGACTTCTTGCGCCTCATCGTGGAGCGGGTCATCCAAGAAGTGCTCGAAGCCGAGATGACGGCGCATCTCCATGCCGAGCCCTACGAGCGCAGTCCCGAACGGCGCGGTTATCGCAATGGCTACAAGCCACGCACGCTCAACACCCGCATCGGCACGCTGTCCTTGCAGGTGCCGCAGGATCGGGACGGGACCTTCTCGACCCAGCTCTTCGCCCGCTATCAGCGCAACGAGAAGGCCCTCGTGCTCGCGCTCATGGAGATGTATGTCGAGGGCGTCTCGACCCGCA
>JAICJW010000143.1 GCA_025928215.1 Chloroflexia bacterium
CGGCGGCGGCGGTCAGCTCGGCGGCTCCGCGAATCCGCTGGCGGCGTATCGGTGGCCGCTCATCGTCGGCGCCCTCATCGCGGTGATCGCCTTCGTTCTCTGGGAGCGACGGGCGACATCGCCCCTCGTGCCATTGTCGCTCTTTCGCCTGCCTGTCTTTACTGCCGCAACGATTGCCAATTTGCTCCTCGGCGCGTCATTGATCGTCGTCATGGTGGACGTACCTCTGTTCGCCTCCCTCGTCGTGGAAAATCAGGAGCATGCGAGCCTCGTCGGGGCGGCGCTGCTGACGCCGTTCACGCTGATGATGGCGGTGGGATCGGTGCTCGGCGGGGTGCTGACCGGGCGGTACAGCGCGCGGCCGGTCGCCGTAGTCGGCGTCCTGCTCGCCGCGACGGGGCTGGTGTTGATGCGACTCTGGACCGACGACATCCGCGTCGTGCCGATGGGCGCGACCTTGCTGCTCGCGGGCCTCGGTTTCGGTGCCGTGATCGCGCCCGTCGCATCGGTCGCCATCAATACCGTGCGGCGGACACACTACGGCGTCGCGTCCGGCCTCGTCGTCGTCACACGCTTGATCGGTATGACCGTCGGGTTATCTTTGCTCAGTGGATGGGGTGTCGGCAGATTGAGCGCCCTCCTGCAGCGCAACGCGCCGGTGCGGATGGCGAGTGAGTCGGATATTGATTTCCAGAATCGGACGTTCTCCTATATCGCTGAACAGACGGTCCATTTCTCACTTGTCGTCCTGCGCGAGACCTTCGTTGTCGCGGCAATCGTCTGCGCGATGGCCCTGATCCCCGCGCTGCTGTTCGCGAACCATCATGCGGATCGCGCCACCGTGTCACGGGATCATCACGCACCGGTGCCGGGCGACTGAGGCAGTCGCAAAACGGGAGAAGTGAGCTACCGAGGGTAGGAAACACCATTTACCCTTGCTGTCGTGGCGTTATCGTGATCCTGCATCAATGCAGTGCGGCGCGCAATGCCTCGATGTTTGCTGCTACGGTGCCGTGCGTGTTATAGACGGCGCTACCCGCCACCATCAGATTGCAGCCTGCTTCGGCAGCGGCACGGATCGTCGTCGGATTGATGCCGCCATCTACTTCGATGATGAAATCCAGATCGCGTTCCGCCCGCATTTCCGTGAGGCGGGCGAGCCGCGCGGTGCTTGCCGGGAGGTAGGTCTGACCCCCGAAACCGGGGTTGATGCTCATGACGAGTACGAGGCCAACGAGCGGCAGCACCTCCTCGATCATCACGAGCGGCGTCGCCGGATTGAGGGTGACACCCGGCACCGCCCCGGCATCGCGGATGGACGAGAGTACGCGGTTCAAGTGCGCCGTCGCCTCCGTATGGATGGTGACGATGTCCGCCCCCGCGTGCGCGAAGGCTTCGGCATACCGTTCCGGTTCGACGATCATCAGATGCGCTTCAATCGGCAGGGCGGTCGCCCCCCGGATAGATGTGAGCACGGGCAAGCCAATCGAGATATTCGGAACGAACCGCCCGTCCATCACGTCGAAATGGATGCTCGCCGCGCCCGCCTCCCCCGCCTGCGCGATGGCGTCGCCGAGGTGCGCGAAGTCCGCCGCAAGGATCGAGGGCGCGATGGCTGGCCGCGCGCGCACCCGCTCTCGTAATTCTTCATATCGCCCCACGATTCCCTCCTCGCCGCGTCATGATCGCCGACCGTATTCTACCGCGAACGAGGTGGGGACGGGCGCGCTGCCCGATCTTGACGGCGGGCGTGTGGACACGGACAATGCGCCGGTATCGCGGCGATTGGGGCGGATCGCGTCGTGCCGACGCGGGAATGGGATCGGAGTAATCTCGTGAGCACGGAGACGGCGAAGCGGACGCCGCTGTACGCGGAGCATGAGCGGCTCGGCGCGCGGATGATCCCGTTCGGGGGTTGGGACATGCCGGTGCAGTATACGGGCATCATTGAGGAGCATCGCGCGGTGCGCAACGCCGCCGGTATCTTCGATCTCGGCCATATGGGCCAGGCGCGCGTCAGCGGCCCGGATGCCGAGCGTTTCGTTCAGTCCATCGCGACGAACGATCTCAATCGCATCCCCGAAGGGCAGGCGCAATACAGCATCCTCTGCCGCCCTTCGGGGGGCACGGTGGACGATATTTTCGTTTACCGCCTGCCCGACAGCCTCTTCATCTGCCTCAATGCCGCCAATACGCGAAAGGATATTGCCTGGCTCCAGGAGCAGCAACGGGCGAGCGGCATGGATTGCACCGTGGAGAACGTCTCCGACCGGGTCGGGATGCTAGCCGTGCAGGGGCCGAAGGCACTCGGCATCGTCCAGCGCCTGACCGATACGGACCTGAACGCGTTGCCTCGCTTCGGCGTTGTCGAGACGGAGGTCGCTGGCGTGCCGATGATTGTCGGGCGCACCGGCTACACCGGGGAAGACGGCGTCGAACTCTACCCGCCGATTGATGCGGTGGTTGACTTGTGGCGGAAAATCGTGGCAGCCGGCACGCCGGATGGGTTGATGCCGATTGGCCTCGGCGCGCGGGACACCCTGCGGCTGGAAGCAAAAATGGCCCTCTACGGCCACGAACTGACCGAGGAGATCAACCCATTGGAGGCGGCGCTCTCGTGGGCGGTCGCTCTCGACAAGGGCGACTTCGTCGGTCGGGATGCGCTCTCGGCAGTGAAGGAGGCGGGTGGCCCCGCCCGTCGTCTCGTCGGCTTTAAGATGGTTGGCCGGGGCATCCCGCGCGCGGATTATCCAGTCGCGGTGGACGGCGAAACCGTCGGCTACGTGACGAGCGGCGGCTATGCGCCGACGCTCGATGCCAACATCGGCCTCGCCCTCGTCCGCCGCGATGTCGCGGGAATTGGTAAGCCGCTCGATATCATCATCCGTAATCAACCCGTGGCGGCGGAGCAGGTGCGCACGCCGTTCTATCGTCGGCCCGAAACAACCGAGAAGGGAAACGCCTGAGATGGAGATCCCCGCGGAACTGCGTTACTCCGAAGAACACGAATGGGTGCGGATGGACGGCGATGTCGCGACGATTGGCATTACTGCCTATGCGCAGGATTCGCTCGGCGACATCGTTTTCGTCGAGCTGCCGTCCGTTGGCCGGTCGCTCGCGGTCGGTGATGGCTTCGGCGTCGTCGAGTCGGTCAAGGCGGTCTCTGACGTCTACAGCCCGGTGCCGGGCGAAATTACCGAAGTCAATTCGTCGCTCGAAACGACGCCCGAAAACGTCAACAACGCACCATATGGGGATGGCTGGATGATTAAAGTCCGCGTCAGCGATCAGTCCGCGCTCGACAACTTAATGGATGCCGAAGCGTATACGGGATTCACGGCGCACTAGCGAGTCGTCAGTTCCTCTGACTACTGACGACTGGCGACTGACGACTGAGGAGAAGATAGATGTCCTACGTTCCGACGACTGATCCTGAACGCCGCGCGATGCTCGACGCAATCGGCGTTGAGCAATTCGACGCGCTCGTCCAGGCGGTGCCTGCTGACCTCCGATTTCCGCATCTGCGGTTGCCGGAGGCGCTGTCGGAGATCGAGGCATTACGCACGCTCGGCGCGCTCGCGGAGCGGAATGCCGACGCCATCCGCTATCCGACGTTTCTTGGCGCGGGGGCGTATAACCACTTTACGCCCGCCGCCGTCCGTCACACCGCCTTTCGCGGTGAGTTCTACACTGCATACACGCCCTATCAGCCCGAAGTCTCGCAGGGCACCCTGCAGGTGATCTACGAGTTCCAGACGCTGATGACGCAGTTATACGGCATGGAAGTCTCGAACGCCTCGATGTATGACGGCGCGACCGCGCTCGCCGAGGCTGCCCTGATGGCGATCAACAGTACGAAACGGCGGCGCGTCGTCGTTGCCGATTCCGTCCATCCCGCATATCGGAAGGTGATGGCAACCTATATGAGCGGCCTCGATGTCGAACTCGCGACGGTCGAATGTGTGAATAGCGGCACACTGACGACGACCGTCGCGGATGTTCACGCCGCACTCAATGACCAGACCGCGTGCCTCGTCGTGCAATATCCGTCGTTTGTCGGCACGATAGATGATCTTGCCGCCCTCGGTGAGGCGGCCCATGCGGTCGGTGCGCTCCTGATCGTCAGCAGTTACCCCGTCGCACTCGGGATGCTCAAGCCTCCCGGTGCGTTCGGCGCGGATGTCGCGGTCGGCGAGGCGCAATGTTTCGGCACGGGGCTATCGTTCGGCGGACCGTACCTCGGCGTGCTGACCTGCAAGCAATCCCTCGTCCGGCTGATGCCGGGGCGCGTCGTCGGCCAGACAACGGACACGATGGGTCGGCCCGGGTATGTGCTGACCCTCCAGACGCGCGAGCAACATATCCGCCGCGAGCGCGCCACCTCGAATATCTGCACGAACGAGGGGCTGAACGCGCTGATGGCGACGATCCAGATGGCGATGCTGGGCGACGGCGGAGTGCGCGAGTTGGCGCGGCAGTGTTATCACAAGGCGCACTACCTCGCGGGTGCGATCGGCGCGCTGCCGGGATACAGCGTGCTCAATGCGGATGGCACGACGCGGAATAGTTCCGGCCCCACGACGACGTTCTTTAACGAATTCGTCGTGCGCACACCGATTGCTCCGGCGGAACTGAATGCGCGCTTGCTCGACGCGGGCATGATCGGCGGCTACGATCTGGGCGTGGATTATCCGGCGCTGACCGATCACATGCTCGTTTGCGCGACGGAATTACTCGACCGCGCGATGCTGGATCGCTTCGTCGCGATTTTGGCCTCCGTCGGATAATCACGCGCACGCGGCCTCTGCTATACTGCGTATCGGTATCCGCAGCGATGCGGTCGTTTTCTCATGCGTTAGGCAGATGGTCCGGGAGGAACTTTGGCGAAGCCGATTGTTGCCGTCGTTGGTCGCCCCAATGTCGGCAAATCTACCCTATTCAATCGCCTCATCGGCGAACGCCGCGCCATCGTCCAGGACGAACCGGGCACGACGCGTGACCGCGTCTATGGGGATGTCGAGTGGAACGGCGTTGGGTTCGCCCTCATTGATACCGGCGGCATCATTGTGGACGAGCGCGGCGCGGAACTCGACCTGAGCACGATCCCGACAGAGACGCTGAAGCAGGCGCAGCACGCCATCGAAGAGGCGGACGTGATCGTGCTGGTCGTGGACGCCAACATTGGCACGACGAGCGCGGATCACGCGGTGGCTGATATGGTGCGCCGCACACGGAAGCCGGTCGTCCTCGCGGCAAATAAGGCGGAGAGCAACAGCCGCGCGGCGAACGCCGTGGACTTTTACGAACTCGGCCTGACCGATCCGATTATCGTCTCCTCGCTCCATGGGCGCGGCACGGGTGACCTGCTCGATGCAATTGTCGAGGCGCTACCGGAGCACGACGAGGAAGCGGAAGCGACTGGGCCGCGCATCGCGATCGTTGGCCGCCCGAACGTCGGCAAATCGCGCCTTCTCAATGCCTTCCTCGGTCAGGAGCGGGCCATCGTCAGCGATGAACCGGGCACGACGCGCGACTCGCTCGATACCATCCTGGAATGGGAAGGGCAGACGATCACGCTGGTGGATACGGCGGGCATCCGGCGGCGCGGTAAGATCGAACCGGGGATCGAGAAGTACAGCGTCCTCCGTTCGATGCGGGCGATTACGCGGGCCGATGTCGTGTTGCTCGTCGTGGATGCGACGGAAGGATTCACCTCACAGGACCTTCATATCGCTGGCTATGTGGCGGACGAGGCGCGTGGCATGGTGCTTGTCGTCAACAAGTGGGATCTGGTGGAGAAGAACGGTCAGACGATGGAGCAGTACCGGGAGGCAGCAGCCGAAGCGCTCGACTTCATGCCGTATGTTCCGGCGGTCTTCATCTCTGCCAAGTTCAATCAGCGCGTCCCGCTGGCGATGGAACGCGCGCTGCTCGTCATGGAAGAACGCCAGAAGCGTGTGCCCACCGCCGCGCTGAACAAGATGCTCCGTACGGCGGTGGAGAAGCACGCGCCGCCTTCGAAGCCGGGGAAATGGGTCAAGTTCTACTACGCCACGCAGGTGGATGTCTCGCCACCGTCGTTCGTCTTCTTCTGCAATCATGCCGAGGACGTCCACTTTTCGTACCGTCGCTATCTGGAAAATCAGTTGCGTGAGGAATTCGGGTTTATCGGCAATCCGATCCGCATGCGGTTTCGCAACCGTCAGGAGCCTGCCCCATGAGCCGTGTCCTGCTGATCGCAGTCGTTCTCGTCGCGAGTTACTGCATCGGTGGTGTTCCGTGGGGGCTTGTGCTGGTTCGGGCAATCAAGCATGTGGATGTGCGCGACTTCGGCAGCGGTAAGACTGGCGCAACAAACGTGTTGCGCTTGCTTGGGTGGCAGGGATTCGTCGTCGTCCTCATCCTCGACGCCATGAAAGGGATCGGCGCGGTCTTGCTTGCCCGCTATGTGACGGGTAACTCGTGGGTTGAAGGCGCGGCAGGACTCCTTGCGATCAGCGGCCACTGCTGGTCGCCTTATCTCGGCTTCCGGGGTGGCGGTCGCGGCATGGTCACGGCGATGGGGGCCGCGTTCACGATGGCGCCCGGTCTGATCCTGCTCGTTCCGGTCTTCCTCATCCCCGTTCTGCTCACACGGTATATGTCATTGGGCAATGTGACGGCGTCGCTTTCTGCGCCGGTCGTACTGCTGATCGGCGCCCTGCTCGGCTGGTCGCCGTGGGCCTATTTCGTCTTCGGCCTGGCGGGGTGCGCGCTGATCCTCATCAATCACTCAGACAATATCCAGCGCTTGCTCGCGGGCACCGAGCGGAAGATTGGCGACAAAGTGACCTCGCGCAGCCCCGAACCGGGCGCACAGGCACACTAATTTCTCGTGGCGGCAGGCTGAAGCCATGCTCCCCTGAGACTTATTTCTCGTAGCCGTTCGGATGCGCCTGCCGCCATGCCCAGGCGCTGGCGATCATGTCGTCGAGGGTGCGCGTCGCGCGCCAGCCGAGCAGTTCCGCCGCGCGGGAGGGATCGGCATAGACGACTGCCGCATCCGCGCCTCCGGGCCGTCGTGGTCCTTCTTCGGTTGGCACCGGCTGGTCCGTGCCTCCACGCACCGCGTTGACGATCTGCCGCACGGAGACACCCGCTCCCGTCCCCAGGTTGAGCGTCAGCAGCGGGTATCGGTCGAGCGCTTCGAGGGCGCGAACGTGCGCTTCGGCGAGATCCACGACGTGAATATAGTCGCGCACGCACGTCCCATCCGGTGTGGGGTAATCCGTGCCGAGGATCGTCAGATGCGGCCGTTTCCCCGCCGCGACCGCGAGCGCTAGCGGCACGAGATGCGTTTCGTGCTGCCGATCCTCGCCGTATCGCGCCGATGCGCCCGCCGGGTTGAAGTAGCGCAGGATCGCCGCCCGCAGCCCGCGTAGTCGCGCATGCCACTCGGTCATCTCCTCGATCATCACTTTCGATAACCCGTACGGGTTCAGCGCCTGCCGTGGCAATGCCTCCGTCACCGGCATCGTTTCCGGTTGCCCGTAGACCGTGCAGGAGGACGAAAAGACGAAGCGCAGGCAGTCGTGCGCGAACATCGCCTCGAACAGGTTGCACGCGCCGACGAGATTGTTGGAGAAGTACGCTTCGGGCCGCTCCATACTCTCGCCGACGAGGGCGTACGACGCGAAATGGAGCACGGCATCGGGGCGGTATTCCGTAAAGACCCGCATCACCGCGTCGCGGTCGCGGAGGTCCGCCTGCACGAAGGTCGCGTCCTCGTGGACGGCGTCACGGTGGCCGAGTTCGAGGTTGTCGAGCGCGATCACCTCGTGCCCGGCATGCAGCAGCACTTCGGTCGTGACACTGCCGATGTACCCGGCGGCCCCGGTGACAAGTGTTTTCACCCTTACTCCTTTTCGTCCTGCCTATTCATCGGCGGCGGCGATTTCCGGGCCTGCATAATCGGGGAACCGGAACGCCATCCCCTTGTTCAGTAACCCACCATGACCGAGCGCGGCCAGCGTGCGTGCGGTGACGCGCTCGCCCGCGAAGAAGCGGGGGAGAATCAAATCAAGCACGGTCGCTCGCGAGAACATGCCGCATGAGGCCATACCGAGGATCGGTGTCTCACCGAGATAAGCGAGCCAGTACGTGCTGCCCGGGTGCGCCGGGACGCCCCGTTTTTCCCACCGCACCGCGAGCCTGTCCAGCGCCTGCACCGTGACATCGAGCGGATCGGTCGAGGTGACGCCCGCGCAGAGGATCATATCTACCTCGTCGGCGATCAGCGACTGTACTGCATCTATAACGGTTGTGACGGCGTTTGTGGGATGGATGATGGCGATAATCTCTGAGCCGAACCACGCGACTTTCCCCATGATCGCCTCGCGGAAGCGTTCCCCGGCGGCTGGGAGCAGTTCTTCCCGCACAACAACGCCGACGCGGCGATGCACGAACGGCTGCACGCGGAGGATACCCGGTTCGCCGCGCGCGATCCGCTCCGCTTCGACTAGCGGTGCCTCCTGCGTGACAAGCGGCGTCACTTTGACGCCCGCGACTGCCTGCCGGTCGCGCACAATCTGCGCGTCGAACAACGTCCAGACCGACATGTCGGGGATGGAATTAATCGCCAGCAACCGTTCTACGTCCACCGCGAGCAGTCCGCGCTCACCGGCACGGAGCGTAATCATACTCTCATGCGGATCGCCGATCTGGATGCCCGCCCCCGCGACCGCGCGGGCGAGGCGCCGCGCCGCGTCTTCTTCATGAACGTCGCCCGCTTCGAGGGCGATGAGATGCACGGTGCGATCCGCCGCGTGCAGTGTGGGAACGTCGCCCGCACTGAGGCGATGACCTTTGCGAAGGCGAATGCGCTCCGTGCCGACCATCGCCTGAACGTCGTGCGCGAGCACACGGCCCACGATTGCCGCAGCGGTGATGTCAGCGGTATGGAGAGTCTCCGGTCTCATCGGGGCATCACCTCCTGGCCATCGCGGACGAATGCCTGCCAGTCGGCGATGATGCGCGCGTCATGATCGAAGGCGAGCGGCGGGAGCGCATCAGGTGCGAAGTAGCCAATCGCGGCGATTCCCGTTTCCTGAACAACCGGTGTGGCAGAGGACGGAACGTCGCCGGTGTAGACGATCAAAACGACGGGATTCCCCGGTTCGGAGTAAACGCCGATAAGGTGTGTCAAGGTCACCGCCAGGCCGAGTTCTTCCGCTACTTCGCGCTCGGCGGCGCGCTCGACCTGCTCGCCTCGATCCACATATCCCGATGGAAAGGTCCAGCGGTCGATGCGTGGCTCCATCGCCCGCTGTTGCAGGAGGATGCCACGTGCATCGGCGACGATCACCGCAACCGCGACTTTCGGGTCGTGATAGATGGGCGCGGTCGGCGTGCTCATCGTGCGCATTCAATGCGGGCGCGGATACGGGCATAGTCCTCCGGCGTATCAATGTCGTCGAGGAGGGGGCCGGGAACAGGCACTTCAAGCACCATGTCCATATGTTTGCGGAGGATGGGGCGCGCGCCCGTATCGCCTTTGAGGTTGTCGAGGAGTGGCCACGTCGCGCGCGCAAGGAGGACCGGATTGCCCCATTCCCCCTCGTAGAGTGGCACGATGCATGGTCCGCCGGTCTCCTCATAGGCGCGCACGATCGCGTCAACCACGGTTGACGCGATCAATGGCTGATCGCCGACGACCATCAGCGCAGCGCCCACATCATCACCGAGCGCCTTCACCCCCGCGATGACACTCGTACTCTGCCCTTCGGCGTATGCGTCGTTGCGAACGACCGTAATGCCTGTGAGGTCGAGCGCCGCCGC
>JAICJW010000505.1 GCA_025928215.1 Chloroflexia bacterium
GTGCCCCCCGCGGGGTTAAAACAATTTAACCGCAGAGACGCAGAGGACGCAAAGTGGGAAGAGTAATAAAAGAAATACTATTCGATCTTCTCTGTGTTACTCTGCGTCCGCTGCGTCTCTGCGTCTCTGCGGCTCGTCCCCAGTTTCCGGCTATGGCGAGGGGTCGAGGTAGACGGTCTTCCATTGGGTGAAGAATTCGCGCGCGGCCTTGCCCTGCTCGCGGGAGCCGGACGAACTCTCCTTCATGCCGCCGAAGGGGACTTGATACTCCAACCCCGCGCTCTCCTGGTTGATCTTGACGACGCCGGTATGGATGTCGTTCGCGAACGTGAGCGCGCGGGAAAGATCGGTCGTGAAGAGGCTCGACGTCAGGCCGAAGGGCGTATCGTTCGCCAGTTTGACCGCTTCATCGAATGACTGCGCGGGGATAATGGCGGCGACGGGGCCGAAGATTTCTTCCCGCGCGACGCGGCTATCTTTACGCAAATCCGTAATGACGGTCGGCTGGATATAGTAGCCGTCACCGAGGTTCGTGGCGCGCGTGCCGCCGGTGAGGACGCGCCCGCCCTCCTTCGCGCCGGCATCGAGGTAACCCGTGACGGTCTCCATCTGATCCTGTGAGACGACGGGGCCGACCCGCGTCGCCGCGTCGAGCGGATCGCCGAGTTTCCAGCCCTCGATGAGCGCGACGAGGCGGTCCTGAAAATCGCGTAGCACCGATTGTTCGACGATCACGCGGCTCGTTGCGGTGCATTTCTGGCCGGCGCTGAGGAACGCGCCGCGCGCGACATGCTCGGCGGCGTGATCGAGGTTCGCGTCCGCCAGCACGACGGCGGGGTTCTTGCCGCCCAGTTCGAGCTGTACCTTCTTTCCGTGCTGGATCGCCTCGGCTTGCAGCGCACGCCCGACCGGGTTCGAGCCGGTGAAGGTAATCGCATCCACCGCCTCATGCGTCGTCAGCACCTTGCCGACTTCGGACCCCTTGCCGAGGACGAGATTGAGGACGCCCTTCGGCAACCCGGCATCCACGAGCGCTTGCAAGAAATGCACAGCGGTCAGCGGCACAATCTCGGCGGGTTTCCAGACGACGGTGTTGCCGTACGCCAGCGCCGGGGCAATCTTCCAGGCGGGAATGGCGATAGGGAAGTTCCACGGTGTGATCGCCGCAACGACGCCAATTGGCTCGCGGCGGGCATAGAGGAAGGTGATCGGGGAATTACTGGGATACGTCTCGCCGTCCGGTTCGAGGGTCTGCCCGGCGAAGTAGCGCAGGATTTGCACGGCGCGCCGTGTCTCGCCAATTCCCTCGGCGAGCGTCTTTCCTTCCTCACGCGTGAGATCGCGCCCGACCGCTTCCGCCCGCTGATCGAGGAGTTCCGCCGCCTTGCGGAGGATCTCGCCGCGCGCCGGGGCGGCCATCGCGCGCCACGCAGGGAAGGCAGCGCGCGCCGCCTCAACCGCCGTCGCCGCCAGCGCGGCATCGCCCATCGAAACCTCCGCCACGACCTCACCGGGGTTCGCGGGGCTGATGTCCTGCCCCGTCCGCACCCCATTTCGCCACTCCCCGCCGATATACGATTGCAACGTCGCGCTCATCACACACCTCCGGGTTTCAATCGTTCCTCGTCCGATTTACGGTACCATAGGTCGCGAGATGGATGCCACGGCAGAGAGAAAAGGAGCGATGAGATGCGGCTGGAAGGGAAGATCGCGCTGGTGACGGGGGCGAGCCACGGGATCGGCAAGGCGACGGCGCTCGTCTTCGCGCGGGAGGGGGCGGATGTTGCGATCACCTACCGGGGGCGCGAGGACGGGGCGATGGAGACGGCGCGAGAGATCGAGGCGCTGGGGCGGCGCGCGCTCGTCTGGCACGCGGAGATGACGAACCCTGACGACTGCACGCGCGTCGTGGACGACACGATCCGCGACTTCGGCGGGCTGGACATCCTCATCAACAATGCGGGCGGTGGGCGTGGGGACGCGCTCCTGCACCTGACGCCGGAAGACTGGCACTACACGATTGATCTCTGTGTCACCGCGCCCTTTTTGTGCGGGCAGCGGGCGGCGCAGCACATGGCGGAGCATGGCGGCGGCGCGATCGTCAATATCTCCTCCGTCCATTCCGACCATGCCTGGCCGAATGACGCGGCATATGGCGTGGCGAAGGCGGGGTTGAACCGCCTGACGAAGAGCATGGCCCTGGAGTGGGCGCGCTTCGGCATCCGCGTCAACTGCATCGCGCCCGGCTACATCGAGGTCGCCGTCACGCCGGAGGAGCAGGAGAAGTACGCATGGGAAAAGACGGGCGCGGAACCCGCCATCCCCGCCCAGCGCACCGGCCACCCGGAGGAGATCGCCCACGCCGCTCTCTACCTCTCCTCCGACGAGGCGCGGTACACCACCGGCCAACTGCTCTTCGTGGATGGTGGCCTTCTCCTTCCGCCCGTCACCGTCGCCGATTACCTGCGCGGCGACCGCACGGGGCGGGGACTGGCGGGGTAGTGGCTTGGACATTCTCCAACCATGCTAACGCAAACGACCGGGAAGATAGCGCGTGATACACTGAAGGAACGCGGGCGATGCCGGTAAAAGTGCGAGAGGCAATCAGGCTCGTCGAGGCGACCACCGCCAGTACAAGCACCCGACGAAACCCGGCAAGGTGACGATTCCCGGCGCACCGAGCGACGAGTTGCCTCCCGGCACATGGAACAGCATCCAACGGCAGGCCGGACTGAAGTAA
>JAICJW010000432.1 GCA_025928215.1 Chloroflexia bacterium
ACCTGCGCGAGCAGGATGACGCCGAAACTCGGCACCACCCCTTGCAGCGCCAGCCCCACACCGAGCAGGAAGACGCCGATGATGATCGAGAGGCGGCGGCTATACACATCCGCCACGATACCCGTCGGCACCTCGAACAGGAAGGAGGTGCCCTCCAACACCGTGCCGACGAGCACGAGTTGCAACGGGTTCAGGTGCGCCACCTGCACCTGATAAATCAGATTGACCGTGAAGACGAGCGTGGAGAAGAACGATCCCCCACCGATCAGGAGCAGATAAACAGGAACGGTCCCCAGGTTCTTGTTCGCGAACACTCAAGGTCTCCTTCGATGCGGAGAAGCACCGCTGCCTCCCCAGGATGCCCCGCGTTGAGAAACCGTTGCCCCTCTAACATTGGTGTGCCCTCCTCTGAGAACTTACCCGCTTCGCTTCAACTTGCCCGTGCGCTTGGCGTATCGTTCGACGATGCCGAAGACCCACATGCCGATCGGGATGGAAACTAGGCCGATCACCAGGAGTGGCAGCACCGTCCCGCCGAGATGCGTGATGCCTTGCCCATCCAGAATCGCGGCGCGCATGCCGCGCAGCACGTACGTCGCGGGGGAGACGGTCGCCATCGGCTGCATCCAGCCCGGCAAGACGCTGACCGGATAGTAGATGCCGGAGACGAGCAGCAGGATGCCGCTAATCACGAACGTCATCTCCGCGCCGCGCTCCGGGAAGAGCAGGGGCAGGATCGCCGCGACCATCCCGACGCCAACGAACGAGAGCGAGCCGATGAGCAGCACGAGTGCCGCCGCCGCCACGTTCACATGCGAGAGGTCCACGCGGAAGAACGAGGAGAGGATGACGAGGAGGATGCCCGTCCGCACGACGCCGTAGACGATACTGAACAGCGCGGTGCCTAAGAGATGCGTCAGGCGGGAGACGGGAGCCATCATCGTGTACTCAATCGTCCCCTCCCACCGCTCCCAGGCGATCATTTCAGAGATGCTGTCGAAGACGGCGCGCAGGTAACTCCAGACGAGCGTGCCGATGCCGAGATAGAGGATCAGCCGCTGCGTCGCCTCCGGGCTGTTGACGGTCTGCTGCGCCTTGCCGATGTACATGATCGAGAGCGAGTTCGCCACCGTGAAGACGAAAAAGGCGATCTCCCAACCCCAGTACCGCCGGATGAGATGAATATTGCGCGCCACAAACGCGTACGTGCCTCGCCCCTCACGCACGAAGATATTCGCGGGCGGCGCGGGCACGGGCGGTAATGATCGCGTGTCGAGCGTGGATGCCATTATTACTCCTTGCGGGGTTCCGTATCGTTGACGAGTGATTTGCCGGTGAGGTCCATGAAGACTTCTTCCATCGTTGGGTGGTCGTGCCCCTCCTGGCGCAGGCGAGTCTTCAACTGCTCGCTCGTGCCGAGGGCGACGACCCGCCCCTGATCCACAACGGCGATGCGGTCCGTCAGTGCCTCCGCTTCCTCCATGTCGTGCGTGCAGAGAAGGACGGTCGCGTCGTGGCTGTCACGGACGGCGCGGACGAAGTGCTGCACCTCCTGTTTGGAACGCGGGTCGAGGCCCGTCGTCGGCTCGTCGAGCAGGAGCAGCACCGGCGCGGTAAGCAGCGCCCGCGCGATCGCGACCTTTTGCTGCATGCCCCGGCTCATCGTCTCCAATGGCCGTTTTGCCTGCGCCTCGGTGATGCCGAGCAGGTCGAGCGTGCGCAGGATGTCGCGCCGCGCCTCCCCACCCCGGCCATAGAGGCGGCAGGCATAGAGGAGGTTCTCCAGCGGCGAAAGTTTCTTGAAGAAACTCGCCTCCACGGAGACGCGGTTAATGAGGTACTTCACCGCCCGGTCATCTCGCACGACATCATGCCCAAAGACGGTGGCGCGCCCCGCGTCGGGGAGAATCAGCGTGCTGAGGATGCGGATAATCGTGCTCTTGCCGCTCCCATTCCCGCCCAGGAGGCCGAAGATTTCACCTTTGCCAATCGTGAACGAGATGTCCGTCAGCGCGCGGACAGGTTCCCTCGCGGGCTGCCACGGCCAGCGCAGCACGCCGCCGAACTGTTTGCAAATCTGGTCAACGACAACGGCGGTCTCACTCGCCGGAGTCGCGACCGGAAAACGAGTGGTTTCGGATTCAACCAGTAATTGCGCCATATGTACGGTGTCCTTTCTGATTCGTCGCGCGGGCTTTCCAACCTGGGCGAGCAGATGCTGAATGTGATGCTACAAGATTGACCCGCATATAAAAAACCCCTTTCGCGAACGCCTTGAGTTTGGGAGGCGGGCGCGGGGCGGGCAGGCGCAAAAAGCCTGTGAGCCTCGCGGTGCCCACAGGTCTGGGTTCGTGCGTTACTGGGAAGAGTTAATGGGGGGGCACGATCCAGATGGGCACACTGCCGCCATCGGCAAACACGACGCGCGGCTTTCGCCGGTCTCCCGTGTCACTGATGATGGTGAGCAACCGATCGCTCATCGTGTACCTCGCGTACTGGATCGAATAGCATCCTTCGTGATGCCAGGATTGAGTGTAGGGGCGCGGGGGTGGAAAGTCAATACGTGGGAACCAGAAGCCGGAGATCGAACCGGGTTCGTCTCTCGGTCTCACCTGCTGCCGTTGCCCGCTGCCCGCTATCCGCTGACCGGTTCGTAATGGACGCGATTGCGGCCGCCCGCTTTGGCGGCATAGAGGGCGGTATCGGCGATGCGGATCAGGGTATCCATCGTTGTCGCGTCTGCCGGGAAAACGGCGACGCCCGCGCTGATCGTCGCGCGCACCTCCTCGCCGCTCGGGAGATCGAGGCGGTGGCGGGCGACATGCATGCGCAGGCGTTCCGCCACGATCAGCGCCTGATCGCCGTCCGTCTCCGGCAGGACGGCGACGAACTCCTCACCGCCGTACCGGCCAACGAGATCAATGCTGCGCACCGTCCCCGTGGTGATACGTGCCAGATCGCGTAGCACGCGGTCGCCGAACTGATGACCATAGGTGTCGTTAAGGCTCTTGAATCGGTCGAGATCGAAGAAGATCACCGCGAGCGACCGCCCGTACCGGCGCGACCGTTCCAGTTCGCGTTCCAGGCGTTCCAAGAGTGCCCCACGGTTGAAGAGGCCGGTCAGCGCGTCGGTCTGCGCGGCGTGGGCGACGGCGTCATGCATCTGGGCATTGCGGAGTGCGACCGCCGCATGGCGCGCCAGTTCCGCGACAATTGCCGCGTCGTCCGGCGTGTAGCGGGCACGGACTGTGCTGCCGATCATGATCGCGCCGATCAAGTGGCCTTCGACGCGGAGGGGCGCGACAATCGCCGAGCCGAGCCACGCGAAGGCAGATGGCGTCGCGTCGTTGTAGTGGGTGGGCACGTCGCTGATCAGAAATGGCTTGCCCGTCTCAGTCATTACCTTCGTCAGACTGTATTCGCCCGGTTCGATCCCCTCGAAGAGATCGGCGTTGACGGCGAACGGCCCCCGCCCGTCCGCGAGCCGCAATCTGCCGCCCTCGGCCATCGTCAGGAGCGCCGCGCCTTCGTAGGGGACGAGCCGGGCGATCTGATCGAGCACCGCCTCCATGACCGCGCCCGGA
>JAICJW010000177.1 GCA_025928215.1 Chloroflexia bacterium
GACTCCTGGCTACTATCCCTTCGTATAGGCCTCAAGCCACCAGAGGCGCTCATCCGGTGGGATGAGGAAATTCGCGACGTGGCTGCTGACGCCCCAGAGGTAGGTTTGCTGGTACATCGCGACATCAATCGCATCGTCATGCAGAATCTTATTGATCTGTTTGGCGATGCCGAGGCGCTTGGTCTGATCGAGCGTGCCGCGCTGCTGATCGAGGAGCGTATCCACCTGCGGGTTGCTGTAACTCGGGTTGTAGGACTGCCCGGTGTAGTGCATGAGATAGTAGGTGTTGTCAAAGTCGAGCGTCCATCCACCCCAGCCAAAGGGCACGATGTTCCCGAGTTTCCCTGCCCGGTAATCATCGAAGAAGGTCGCGTGTTCCGCCAGATGAATATCCACGCTGAAGCCGACCGCGTCGAGCATCGTCTTGACCGCATTGGCAATCTCTTTATCCTGCGTATTTGTCCCATCCACATCGTAGACGAGTTTGACCGGCGTCTGCACCCCGGCGGCAGCGAGCGTCGTCTTGGCCTTCGCAGGGTCGTATGGATAGGGCGGCAGATCGTCCTCATAGCCGAACGAGAAGGGGCTTTGCCAGATACCGACCGCTTTCCCATTGCCGCTGAGGATCGTATCAATGATCGTCTTCTGGTCAATCGCATAGGCAATTGCCAGCCGCACCTCCCGCTTGTCGGTCGGCGCTTTCTTTGCATCGAGGCGCAGACCGGAGACCGTCGGCACGCCGAGGCTGACGACCTGCACCTTTGGGTTCCCCTTGGCTGCGTTGGCCTGGCTGACATTGAGCGTCAGGACATCAATGTTCCCCGCCAGAAACTCGGAAAGGCGCGTATTGTCGTCCGGGATCACCCGATAGGTGATCGTCTTGATAAGCGGCTTCTTCTTGCCCCACCAGCCGTCCCATGCGTCGAGAACGAGCCGGTCATCCTTGGCGTACTTCGTCACCTTGTACGGGCCGGTGCCGGGCGCGTCGGTCGTCGCGAACTTCGTGTGATCCTGCGTGGCGCCCGCCGGGGTGATAAAGCCGCCGTAGCCGCAAAGTTTGGTAATCATCACGGGATCAACCGCGTTGAAGAGCAGACGGACGGTGTAATCATCCACCGTTTGCACGGAGTCTATCGCGGTGTAGTTGGAAGCTTGCGGCGACTTGTTCGCCTTGTCCAGCATCCGCGTGAAGGTAGATTTGACGCTGGCGGCGTTGAAGGGTTCGCCATTATGAAAGGTGATCCCCTTGCGCAGTTTCAGTTCGAGGGTCTTGTCGTCCACATACTGGAACGATTCGGCGAGGCCATAGCCATCCGCCGGCGCGGGCCTGCCCTCCTTACCATCGTAGACGACGAGATTCTGATCGCGCCAGATCAGCGGGCTGAAGACATTTTCCTGCCAGCGCCCATTATTGAGGGAATAGGTATCAATCGGATCGAGGCTCATGAAGTCGGCTGATGTACCCACCCGAAGTTCGCCCGTTGGTGCGGTCGGTGGGGTGCCACCACCATTGACGAGTTTCGCTGCGGCGTTTCCGCTCCCAGCGGTCGTCGTGCCGCTCGCGCTTCCACCGGCGGTTGTCGAGGCGCCCGCGCTGGTCGGAGCGGGTGCTGCCGTACCGGCGGGCGGTTTCGCGGGAGCGGTGGCGCCATTGGACGAACCGCCGCAGGCTGTCAGCAGCGCCTGCACCGCCGCGAGGCTCGCGACGCTGCCGCTGAGCCGGAGCATCTCACGTCGCGTGATGTGTCGCCCAATAATCGGTCCGGGCGTGTCGCTCCGGTCCGCATCTGGATGAGGGATAGTTGCCATTGTCGGCCTCCTCTCGTCGCAAATCCGCATGCACGATGACGCAGCACAGCCGAACGCCGCTGATCCTTCCGGACAGCCCGGTGTGACGATGACGCCGCGATCCGTTCGTTTCCCCTCCAAGATCACGGCACAATTCCGCGCGACCGGTAAACGTGGACCTCTCAGCAAGCCTTCGACGAACGGGACAGATGTACTGCACACGCCCATCGGCGTCAATAGCTTCGGCCCGCATGGCGGAGGTTTACCCCACGTCATCCGCATCCTCACGGGTTATGAACAGGACCGTACCGCTCCACGAACGTGTTATTTGTGTGGCGGGGCGTGTATGATTGTGCCCGGTGCAACGCGGAAACGAGTGAAACGAGAGGAAAGCATGGCAGCGTACCGTCTGGAGCATGTTGGCATCGTGGTCCCACCGGCGAAGCGCGAGGCGACCGTTCACTTCTATGAGTCCGTCTTCGGTTGGAAGATCGTGCGGGAGATGCCGAACGTCGCTTTCGTCTCCGATGGGCACGGCGGGCGGATCGAGTTCCTCTTTTACGACAATGATGCACTCAACCCGCCAAATCATCTCGCCTTCAGCGTCCCACTCGCGGAGTTTGACGGCCTGATGGAGAAGATCAAGGCAACCGGCGTCACGTCCGAGCCGCCCGTTGATACGCCGGCCGGGGATCGTCTCTTCTGGTTCCAGGACCCCGCCGGCAGCCGCGCTCAGATCGTCGGCCGCAGCAATCCGATGCCGGAGTAGGAAAGGGAACCCCCGCCCCCCACTGCCCAGAGGGCACCTGGCTCTCCATCGCGATGGAGAGGGAGTGCAACCTTCTGAGGATCGGGGGTTCGGGGAATGCCTGCTATTGCGATGCGTCACCCCTCTCCATCGCGATGGAGAGGGGCAGGGGGTGAGGTATTCTATGCGGGCGGAATCACTGGCCTTTTTGCGGCGGTTGCTGGAGACACCGGGGCCGTCCGGGTACGAGGCGCCTACCGCGCGCGTCTGGCGGGCGTATGCCGCGCAGCACGCCGCCGAGGTGCGGACGGACATGAGCGGCAATACGATCGCTCGCCTCAATGCGGACGCGACGGGGCCGCGCGTGCTGATTGCGGGGCATATTGATCAGATCGGTTTGCTCATCACTCATATCAATGGCGACGGCACACTTGCCTTCCGCGCTATCGGCGGCTGGGACGATCAGATACTGACGGGGCAGCGCATCCAGATTATCGCGAAAGATGGCCCGGTTTTCGGCGTTATCGGCCGCGTCCCAAAGCACATGATCAAAGGCGAGGCGAAGTATCAGGCGGCGAGCATCGAGAGCCTCTTCATTGACATCGGGGCGGACGACGCAGCGACGACCGCCGCCCGCGTCCGCCCCGGCGACCCCGCAGTGGTGGAGCAGCCGGTTTTGATGCTCACGGAAGATCGGATCGCGGCGCGCGGCCTCGATAACCGGGCGGGCGCGTTTGTCGCCATCGAGACGCTACGACTCCTGAAGGAGGGCGACGCGCCGTACGCCGATGTCTACGCCGTCGCGACGGTCGCGGAGGAGATCGGCGGCGATTTCCGCGGCGCACGCACCGTAACGACCGCGCTCCAGCCCACCATCGCCTTCGCGCTCGATCTGACCTTCGCGACCGACCGACCCGGCGGCGACGTGCAGGAGTTTGGCGAGCACAAACTCGGTTCCGGCCCCGCCATCGCACGCGGCGGCATGACGAACCCGCCCCTTGCGGAACTGCTGATCGCGACAGCGATCGCCGAGAATATCCCCTATACCATCGAGCCGCTGCCCCGCTCGACCGGCACCGATGCGGACGGTATCGCCGTCGCGGGGACGGGCACGGCGGTCGCCGTCGTCTCCTTCCCGAACCGCTACATGCACTCCCCGAACGAAGTCTGCTCGCTGGCCGATCTCGAAGCGAGCGCCCGCCTCCTCGCCGCCACCATCCGCGCCATCACCCCCACCACCGATTTCACGCCACGGTGACAAATTGGGGATCGAACCGCAGAGGCGCAGAGGACGCGGAGAGGGAAGAGGAAAGAGACGGGGGATGCATCGTATTTCCCCGCTTTTTCCTCTTTCTCTGTGTTTCTCTCCGTCCTCTGCGCCTCTGCGGTTCAATCGCTTTCCGGAGTTCGGAGGATGGCGCCATGCGAGGCGGAGTCCACCAGGGCGGCGTAGCGGGCAAAGAGGCCACGAGCATAGCGCGGCGCGGGCGGGTTCCATGCCTTGCGCCGCTCCGCCATCACGTCCGCGGAGACAAGCAGATCCAGCGTGCCGGTATCCGCGTCAATGCGGATGCGGTCTCCATCCTCCACAAGGCCGATCGGGCCGCCGGTGAATGCTTCGGGCGCGACGTGGCCGATCATCAGGCCGCGCGTGCCGCCGGAGAACCGTCCGTCCGTAACGAGCGCGACCTCCGACCCTAGCCCCTCGCCGACGATGGCGGCGGTAACGCTCAACATCTCGCGCATGCCCGGCCCGCCCTTCGGCCCCTCAAGGCGGATGATGACGACGTCACCCGGTTTGACGCGCTTATCGAGCACCGCCTGCATGGATTCTTCTTCACTCTCGAAGACGCGCGCCGGCCCCTCGAACTGGTGCAGTTCCGTCCCGGCTAGTTTCAGCACCGCCCCATCCGGCGCGAGCGTGCCGCTGAGAATCACCAGCCCACCATGCGGCTTGAACGGCGCGTCCACCGTCGAGACGACCTCCTGACCCGGCGTCTCTTTCGTCTCCGCTACTTCCTCGGCGAGGGTCGTACCCATCATCGTCGCCGTGGAACCGTCAATACGCCCCGCGTCCAGCAGCCGCTTGATAACGAGCGGGCCGCCACCTGCCTTGTAGAGATCCCACGCGACGTACTTGCCGCCCGGCTTCAGCGTGGCAATCACCGGCGTCCGCTCGCTGACGGTCTGGTAATCCTCAAGAGCAAGCGGGATGCCGACCTCATCGGCCATCGCCGTGAAGTGCAGGACGGCGTTCGTCGAGCCGCCCGTTGCGGCGACAATCGCGATGGCATTGAGGAACGACTGGCGTGTCAGCACATCCTTCGGCGTCCGCCCCGCTTTGAGAATCTCCATCACCAGCGCGCCCGCCTGCTTCGTCGCCTCTTTCTTCTCGTCCATGATCGCGGGAATGCTGTTATAGCCCATTGGGGAGAGGCCGAGGGTTTCGAGGGCTAAGGACATCGTGTTGGCGGTGAACTGGCCACCGCACGCGCCGGGGCCGGGGATGGCGTGGCACTCGATGTCGTACAATTCCTGATCGTCAATCCGGCCTGCCGCATGCGCGCCGACAGCCTCGAAGACATCCACAATCGTCAGGTCCTTGCCGCCCCAGTGGCCGGGCGCGACGGAGCCGCCGTAAAGGACGAGACCGGGCAGGCCGGTGCGCAAGAGACCAATCGCGCCGCCGGAGACCGTCTTGTCGCAGGCGACGAGCACGATCATCGCGTCGAATCGGTATCCCTCCGCCGCCAGTTCGATGGAATCGGCGATCACCTCGCGGCTGACGAGGGACGCCTTCATCGCCTGCGTCCCCATCCCGATCGCATCATTGACGGCGACAACGCCGAACTCCATCGGCACACCGCCCGCCGCGCGCACGCCCTCTTTGACCCACTCCGCCAGTTCGCGCAGATGGTAGTTGCAGGGCATCGCCTCCGTCCAGGTATTGGCGATGCCAATAAACGGCTTCTTGAAATCCTCGTCCGTTAGCCCGACCGCGCGCCACATTGCCCGCGCTGCCGCCTGCTTATCTCCACCCTTGATTAAGTCGCTACGCATTCCACTCTCCCCTATTGTCGTCTGCCGCCGTTTAGCCCAAAATACCGCTCATACGCATGACTATAGCAGATAGACGGATGCACCGAGCGTGATTGATCCTAGTGCGCCATGACAGGCGGCATAGAAGCCGCGTGTTCCCTCGCGGAGGAAGTTTAGCGCGTCCGTGACGGCGAGATCTGAAGGCGCATCACCCGGATAGCGAAGGGCATAGCGGCTAAATTCGACGCACGGCTCGGCGATGATAATCTCTTCCAATCGCACGAACGCGCCGCCGGTCGTTTCGATCTGGATGCCGACTGCGAAGTCATCTTCCGTGAACAGCCGCTCGGTCGCGATGAGGATGTTCTCCCCCGCGATGCCGTCCACGAGGAGATCGCCGAACCGCGCCCGCATCGCGCCGTAGTGCGATGTGAAGCCGAACGAAATACCGTTGCTCCCCGCCCGGTTTTTCGTCGCCGGATGCGTCGCATTATGCACATCGAGGATGGGGGCATCGGTTTCCGCCCGGCCTACCACGCCATTCTCGTCCAGCGTCAACGACGACACAGCCCGGATCGGCGCGGGATCGTACCACCGCCGCAGCCGCTCCCCCACCTTCAGGCTCGATTCCTGCACCTGCAACCGCACGATCCGCCCGATCAATTCCATGGATTCATCCCACACGGTAGCGGGCGATTTTGTCCGGGTCAGGTTCGACGCCGAGGCCGGGGCCGGTGGGGGCGGCGACATTGCCATCCGCATCCACACGAATCGGTTCTCGCATGTACCACTGGAAGTCGTCGGCGGACATACCGGGCGGCTCGTGCAGCAGCTCGAAGTAACTGCCGTTCGGGATCGCGCAGGCGAGGTGCAGGTGTGCCGCGATGCCGACGCCCCCGCCGCCGTGATGCGGCGCGACCCGCTTATGATGCACCTCCGCCAGCCCGGCGATCTTCCGCAGCCCGCTCATTGTCTCGGTGACGAGCGCTTCGGGTTGGAGAATGTCGTAGACATCGTCCTCGATCATCGTGCGAAACTCGTGGAAGCCCCGATTGTTCTCGCCGCCCGCGATCAGAATATCCACCGCCGCGCAGAGCCGCCGCAATCCGTCGAAATCGTAGCGGTCGAGCGGCTCCTCCAGCCAGTAGACGCCGAGCTGCTCCAACTCGCGCGCCGTCTGCACCGCCCGCTCGTACGTCCAGACCGGGCCCTCTTCCGGCTGCGGCGTACCGGGTTGCTGCGCCTGGTTCGCGTCCGCGAGGAGAACGAAACCATCGCCCATCGCGCGGCGCACGCCCTCAACCTGCGCGATGTCTTCCCTGATTGTCCAGTCATGCAGCCGCAGCTTCATCGCCCGCCATCCCTCAGCGCGTGCCTGTGCGGCATCCTCCGCTCGCTGTTCGCCGGAACGTGTCTCGATGCAACTCGCATAGGCCGGTACGCGATCCCGATACGCGCCCCAGAGCCGGAACAATGGCTGCCCGGCTGCCTTACCGATGATGTCCCACAGCGCGATCTCCGCGCCCCATGCGCCGCCTGCATTGCGAAAGACGCGCGCGTGCTGTTCGAGCGCGAACGGGTCCTTGCCGACGAGCATCGGCTTCAGAATCTCCGTCACCTTCGGCAGATCATGCGGAGAGGCCGCGCCCCAGCCGACGATCCCCTCATCCGTCGTCACTTTGATGAGGCCGGAACTGAGATGTTTCCATGCGCCTCCCGGCGTCCATGCGGGCCGGATCGTCTCCGAAAACGGCGGACTTTGCAGCCGGATCGCTTCAATATCGGTGATCTTCATCGCGGTTCGCTCCTCTTGGCCGGTTTCGGTAGCGTCACATCTCCGTGGCAGTCAGTATAGCCGCATCGTCCGATTACCGGGGAGCGCACGGTATTCGCTCCCCCTCCATCGCGATGGAGAGGGGCCGGGGCTGAGGCTTTCTCAAGTGCGCTGCTGCTCGACAGGAATTTCATCCTTGCCGATCGCATCTTCGCGTTCTTCTTCGAGTTCGTCGGCGAGGGTCGTCGCCACATTCGCGGCATCGACGGCGGAGGCGCCTTCGGTCTCTTCGAGATAGCGCGCCTCCACCCGCGCATCATGCGCCCGCTCTACCGGTTCGCCGCTCTGCCCGCCGGGTAAGTCAATGCGCAACTCCTCGACCGTCGCGCGGATGGCGGCAGCGATCGGAAGCGCGAGCAGCGCGCCGACAATGCCGAAGAGTTTGCCGCCCATCAGCAGCGCGATCGTCACCGCGACGGGCGAGAGACGTAGCGTCTTGCCGTAGACGCGGGGGATAATCAGGCGACTTTCCAATTCCTCGTAGAGCACGAGTGCGACGAGCACAATGAGCGCTACCGGCACCCCTTTGGAGAGCGCGAAGAGCACCGGCGCGGCGGTCGCCAGCACTGGGCCGATATACGGGATGAGGTCGGTGAATGCGGCGAGAATGGCCAGGATGAGGGCATTCGGCACATGCAAGATGAGCAGGAGCACGTACGTGAAACCGCCGATCAGCCCGGAGGTGAGCGCCTGCCCGCGCATGTAGCCGCCGACAATCGTCTGCAGGGCAAGCATCAGCCGCGCTGTACGGATGTGATACGGGCGGGGGATGAGCGCGTAGAGGAAGCCGCGCACCCGCTCTCGGTCCGCGATCAAATAGAAGGCGAGCGCGATAGTCGTCACCAAGTAGGCAACAAATTCGAAGGCAGATTGCGCATAGGAGAGCGCCGAGCCGCCGAGTGGCGCGAGGAATTGACCGGGCTGCGCGTTGCGGATGGCGTCGGCGCGGCCCGCCAGCGCGGGGATGCGGGCAGCGTAGTCCGCCGCCCGCTGCTGAAGATGGGGCGCATCTTTTATCACCTGCCGTCCCTCGTCCACCATCGCCGGGATAACGAGAAAGCCGAAGCCGATCACGACGAAAAGGAGCAGGATGAGCACCGTCAGCAAGGCGATGCCACGTTTCGCACCATGCTTCTCAAGCCAATCGACGAGGGGGCTGAGCGTCCCGGCGAGGATGAGCGCGATGGTGATGATGAGCAGGACCTGCCAGATTTTCGCCAGTGCCCAGAGCGCCACGACGATGCCGACGCCAACTCCAACCAGCGCCAATCCCGTGCGCGCCGGGATGACGACCCGCACTGTCCGCTCGCGCGGCGCTCTTTTCTCCGTCGTGACGGCCATACTGCTCCCTCGGCGGGTGGCAGAGAGTCACCC
>JAICJW010000576.1 GCA_025928215.1 Chloroflexia bacterium
CGATCTCAGCGCCTATCTCGGCCCCCAATACCGCGGTCGATACCTCGCCGATGTGCTGCGCCCCGATCCGGCGTCTCACGTATTGATCGCGCACACCGTCGGGCACGCTGATGCGCTGACGCCGGACGATGTCCGACCCAATGCGCCGGACGACAGCAGGCCGAAATCACTGGCGGAGTGGATCGCACGGGAAGGTCTCCGTTGCTTCAAGGTGAAATTACGTGGTACTGACCTGGCGTGGGACATTGATCGATATCTCTCGGTGTTCCGCACCGTACAAGAGGCGCGGGCGGGGAGCGAACATGACGCTACTCACTGCTCCGTGGACGCGAATGAGCAATGCGCCGCGCCCGCATACATGGTGGAATTCCTCGCACAAGTATCCCAGTTAAATCGGGAGGCGTTCGCCGCGCTGCGCTATGTCGAGCAACCCACCGAACGTGATTTGTACCTCCATCGCCACGACATGCATGACCTTGCGGCGCTCAAACCTGTCATCATCGACGAGAGTCTGACACAGCTGGCAGACCTTGATGAAGCCATCGCGCGTGGTTGGTCCGGCGTTGCGCTCAAGACCTGCAAATGTCCGAGCCTCATGCTACTGATTGCAGCGCGCGCCCACTGCGAGGGGTTGATGCATATGGTGCAAGACCTGACGAATCCGGGCATTGCGCTCGTCCAGTCCATCGGGCTCGCCGCGCGTATCGAGCCGTCCCTCGCGGTGGAAGCGAACGCGCGACAATACTATCCCGATACATCCTCACCCGAAGCCTCGATCCATCCGGGCATCTTCGCGGTACGCGAAGGCCAAGCAGATACGAGCACTATCCGGGGGAATGGTTTTGGTTATCAGATCGCACGAGTCGACCGCGTCCTCTTCCGGACGAACCACTGTTCGCTCTGGGAGCGTGTTTGGTGAAGCACAAAGTCGGCTGATTCCGTACGCTCCGGTGCATGAACACGACGTACCCTTCCGACCTCACCGATGCGCAATGGGCCTGCCTGCAACGCCACCTGCCTCCGGATGTGCCACGCAGGCGATGGCCCCGCCACTCGCGCCGCAGCATCCTCGACGCGACCTTCTACCTGCTCCGGACTGGTTGTCCGTGGCGCGGGCGCCCTCCGGACAGCATACCCGCCGATTTCCCGCCCCGGCAGACGGTCTACTGCGGCGGTGCAGGCGGCATCGCGGGAGGCGGGGCGGGTGGTGCGGCTCACGGATCCGGCGGCCGTGGAGGAACGAAACGCGCGGCTGGCGGCGAACCCGGAGGCGCCGATGGCGCGGTTCGACTGGCTGCGACGGTACGTTGTAGAGCGGGCGATGGCGGACGAAGGAGAGGAGGCGGCAAAGGACGCGGGATGACGCTAAGACGAGAGGGACGATCACAAGAATTCCGTGGAGGAATCTACAGAACTTCGCGGACACAGCCGAAACATACAGAGCCGGCCCGAACAGTATCCCGGGTACGTACTTGACACATAGATTGAAGAAACGATAGGATGCTTGCGATTGGTCAGACAAGCTGATGAACAGACTTCCCCGGAGGCTTTATGCCCTTCGAACCCATAACAGTGGTGCGATCACCTGAGCAAGTGGCGCGGCAAATCGAAACGCAGATTTATGCGGGGGAGTTCACCGCAGGGAAGAAGCTTCCCACCGAACGAGAACTGTGCGAGCAGTTCAATGTGAGCAGAAGCGTGATCCGTGAGGCGGTGAAGATGCTCGATGCACTCGGGCTCGTCGAGTCGCGACAGGGGAGCGGCATCTTTGTCCGGCACACCACCGTACCGATCATCTCGCGTGCCCTCACGCTGCTCGTTGCAACAGAAGAGCACTCCGTCCATGCCCTGTATGAACTGCGAGAACTACTGGAGACACGTACCGCAGCCGATGCCGCGCGCAATCGGAACTCTGAGCAACTCACGGCAATCGAGGCGGCGCTCGCAGA
>JAICJW010000553.1 GCA_025928215.1 Chloroflexia bacterium
CTTGATCTCGGCGGCCGGCCAACCATGATGGATCGCGGCGGCAAAGGGGCGCTCCAGAACGGCGCCGGCTTTGAAGACACCCCCGGTTGGGTAGATCGAGATAGCCTGGTTCGCGGGCACAAGGCGGCGTACGACGGCAAGGGCCATTTGCGCCAATTCGTTCGCGGCATCAGTCATGATCTTCAAGGCGGCAAGATCGCCCGCTTCAGCTTCGCGCGCCACGAGCGGCGCCAGGTCGGAGAGGCGCTCCCGCGCGAAGCCTGATGCGTAGATGATCTTAGTGACGTCATGGATCGTGGGCACCTGAAAGGCATCCTTGACGACGGCCTCCAGCGTGGTAGGCTCCCCGCGGCCATCACTGGCCCGGGCGGCCGCCACGACCGCGCGGCGTCCCAGGTCGAAAGCGTTGCCCTCATCGAGGAGATATCCCATGCCGCCGGCCCGCGTTTGCCGCGACCCACCGGGCAACACGCCGTAGGCGATCGTCCCGCCACCCGCGATAACGACCACCCCTGCTTCGCCGGCCGACGCTCCGGCGAGGTTTGTCACACAGTCGGGCGCCACGACGATGTGCGTGGGCTGGAGTATCTCACGTACTACATCCTCGACCATTGGGGTTTCATGGCCGGCGAAGGACGCTCCGGTCAGCCCCAGCCCAATCGCCCGCACCGCGGTCGCCGACACGCATGCCGTCGCGAGGGCGGAGCGGATTGCTTCGTGGATAGCGGATCGATTCTTCCCCAGACCACCGTCGCTATGGAAATGGCCCGTGGGTCCGCCGCGTCCGTAGCCGACAATCGTCCCGTCAAGCGAAGCGACAAGCGATTTTGTAGAGGTCTGACCGCCGTCAATGGCCACCAGATACCCATTGTTCATGACGGGCCAATCCCTGTCCGTGCGTCTCTGGGCGACGTTCTCATCCGGAGGATCGGCCGACCGCGCGCATAGCGGCAACAAATCGCTCCGTGATCGCGGCAGGATTGGTAATCGCCGTACCGACCACCACGAAGTCGGCTCCATGTTCGAGGGCACGGGCGGCCTCGGCGGGGGTCCAGATCCGTCCCTCGGCAAAGACGGGCACTCCTATTTCACGGGCCAGGGCCTCAACCAGCGCGAAGTCCGGTTCCTCCTGTCGCGGGCTCGATGCGGTGTAGCCGCTCAGCGTCGTGCCCACGGCGTCCGCCCCGGCCCTAGCCGCGGCCCGTCCCTCTTCGAGGGTTGACACGTCCGCCAGGGCGGCGGCGCCGTTGTCTTTAATGCAGCGGATCAGTTCGGCCAACGACTCCCCCCGCCTACGTGGACGATCCGTTCCGTCGAACGCGATCAGCCGCGCCCCCGCTTTGATCGCATCGAGCGCCGACTGACAAGTCGGCGTGATAAGCGTCGTTCCATCCGCCGAAATCAGCTTATTGATGCCAAGGATCGGGACGGAAACTCGCGCCCGGATGGCGGCAATGTTCGCGGGCCCATTGGCGCGGATCCCGACCGCCCCGGCTTGTACGGCGGCCTCGGCCATGGCCGCCATATGCGGCGCTCCGTGCAGCGGACTGTCGGCACGCGCCTGACAGGATACCACCAGGCCGCCGCGAAGGGCCGCCAACTGCCGTTGCGGATTACCAGCGTCGTTCACTTGATTGATCCGGCCGTTAAGCCTCTGATGAACTGCCCCGACGCCAGGGCAAACACCAGTAGGGTTGGAATCATAATGATGATCAACGCGGGAAGGATCAGATTCCACTGCGCCTCGTACTGCCCGATGAACGAAAGGACGCCCACGGTGACCGTCATCTTGTTGTTATCGGCCAGCAGGATGAGGGGGAAGAACAGGCCGTTCCACGCCCCAACAAAGTTGAACAGAGCCACGGTGGTCAGGGCCGGTCGAGCCAGGGGCATGTCAATATAGCCATAGATCTGCAACTCGTTGGCGCCCTCGATCCGGGCGGCTTCCTCCAACTCCTTGGGAAGGGTCCGAAAGTAGTTGACCAGCAGAAAAATGGAGAAGGGCATGCTGCCCGCGATGTAGACGAGGATCACGGAGATCAGGTTATTGATCAGATTGAGGTTTACCATCATCACGAATAGGGGGACGGCAATGAGCTGTATGGGTAACGCGTAGCCCGCCAAGAACAGGAGGTAGATGGCGGAATTGCCCCGAAATCGGAAGCGAGCCAGGACGTACGCGGC
>JAICJW010000130.1 GCA_025928215.1 Chloroflexia bacterium
GCCGCTGCAACTCGTCCGGCAGCGTCGTCAGGTCGGCGGGCTCGCGCTTGTCGTAGAGATCAACGATGGCGGCATAAATCTCTCGGTGCGCCCCGCGATAGAAATCCTCCGGGTGGAGATTGGGGCGCACGCGGACGATCGCCTCGCGATCAATCAGGAGGGAGCCGAGGACGGACTGCTCCGCCTCGCTGTTGTTCGGTGGTAACCGGTCCAGTACCCGCTCTTGTAGCGCCATCCGTCGCTTCGCTCCTTCAGGACTGAGCGATGAGGACTGAGGGCTGAGAACTGAGGTTCAGCCGCCAATACTCTCGCCGTATCACTGAGGAACGAAGCCCTGCGGAACTGGTTCTACTCAGTCCTCATCGCTCAGTCCTCAGTCCTCGCTCGGCGGTTCCGGCTGATCGGGCTGCGCATCGTCCGCTGCCGGGGCGGCGGCTTCCGCTGCTTCGTCACCTTCACCGATCACGACGACGGTCACTGATGGGACGAGGCGACCGACGAGCCGGACGGAGACCTTGTGCTCGCCGATGCTGCGGATCGGCTCATCGAGCGCGACCTTGCGCCGGTCAACCTCTTCGCCCACCGCACGGGTGAGAGCATCCGCGATCTCCTGCGCCGTGATCGAGCCAAAGAGCCGCCCATGCTCACCCACCCGTGCTGTGAAGGTGAGCGTCGTCGCGGCGATCTTGTCGCCGAGCGAGCGCAGTTCCTCTTCCTGCTTGCGGATGCGCTTCTCGACCGCCGCCTGCCGCTCCTGCACCTGCTTGATCGTGCCGGTGGTGGCGATCTCCGCCAGCTTCTTCGGCAGCAAGTAGTTGCGGGCGAACCCCTCCTTGACCGTCTGTACCGTTCCCGCCGCACCCAGATGTTCGACATCCTGGGTGAGAATCACTTTCGTCGCCATTGCGCGTCCTACTCCCGTTTGTATCACACCAAAGTAGCGGCACTCCCGCCGCCATAGCGACGATCAGTATACGTGCCGACGCGCAATCCGCGCAAGGGACTGTGTACGGACAGTACATCTGTGCGAGACCAATGTCAAGAGGGTTAGTACGTACTTTGCGGAGTAGGGCGGAGCGGGAATAGGAGGACGCATGGCAGGTGGGGAGATGTCCCGGTAGCGGTGGGCTTGAGGCTGCGACAGAGAGGCAATCTGACGCCCACCGCTACTACGATTTCTCTGGCGAAAGGCACAAATGATGCGACAATGGCGTCGTGTCGCAGGGGCCGACGGAGGAGGGGCAATGGCTACCCATACCGCACCGCATGTCATCATTATCGGGGGTGGATTCGGCGGCTTGGCCGCCGCGAAGGCGCTCAGGGGTGCGCCGGTGCGCGTCACGCTCGTGGACCGCGCGAACCATCACCTTTTCCAACCGCTCCTCTATCAAGTCGCGACTGCCGCGCTCTCGCCCGCCGACATCGCCGCGCCGATTCGTTCGGTGCTGCGTAATCAGCAGAATACGACGGTCCTGCTCGGGGAGGTGATCGGTATAGACCTCGCGAACCGCGCCGTGATCCTCGCGCCGGATCCGGAGGCAGGCGAGACCGCCAATGACCGGCTGGCCTACGATTTCCTCATCCTCGCGCCCGGCGCGATCACCGCGTACTTCGGTCACGATGCGTGGATACAGGACGCACCCGGTCTGAAGAACCTCGACGACGCGATTGAAATTCGCCGCCGCGTCTTCCTCGCCTTTGAGGCGGCAGAGCGCGAGCAGGATTCCGCGACCCGTCAACAGCTCCTCACCTTCGTGGTCGTCGGCGGTGGCCCGACGGGCGTGGAGTTGGCGGGCGCACTCGCGGAGATCGCGTACGAGGCGCTCACCCGCGAGTTTCGCTCCTTCAACCCCGATGACGCGACGATTCATCTGCTCGATGCCGGGCCGCGTATCCTCCCGACCTTCCCGGAGCATCTCTCGCGCACGGCGGCGAAACACCTCGAAACCCTTGGCGTAAAGGTACGGACGAAAGCGGCGGTGACGGGCATCACGCGCGACACCATCCACTTCGGCGACGAGCGGATTGATGCCGCGACGGTGATCTGGGCGGCGGGCGTCACCGCCTCGCCGCTTGGCCGGTCGCTCGGCGTGCAGCTGGAAAAGGGCGGGCGCGTGCCGGTCGAGCGAGATTTGACGCTGGCGGCGCACCCGGAAGTCTTTGTGATCGGCGACCTCGCCGCATTGAAGGATCAACGCGGCAATTTCCTGCCGGGTCTCGCGCCCGTCGCGACGCAACAGGGTGAGACGGCAGCGGTGAACATCCTCCGCGCGATGCGTGGGGAGCCAATGGCAGCCTTTCGCTATCGGGATCGCGGCAACATCGCGACGATTGGCCGGAACCGGGCGGTGGCGGTGATATATGGGATCAAAACGAGCGGCTTCATCGCCTGGGCAATCTGGGTCTTCATCCACATCCTGACGTTGATCGGCTACCGCAACCGCTTCGCGGTGATGGCGCAGTGGACGTATGCCTACCTCACTCACCGCCGCCCCGCCCGCCTCATCCGCGCGGAGAAAATCTAGCACCCGGCCCCTTCATCGCTGGAAGAAGGCCGGGGATTGGGTCCGAATCACTTCGTGAGGCGGCCAACGATGGCATTGAGACCGTCATCGTCGGTGACGTGCAAGGTGAGTTGGTAGCCGCGGCGCATCTTCTTTACCTGCACGCGGGAAACCTGCGTGCCGAGGGCGGAGCCGATGCGGCCCTGCACCGTCTCGATCTCCGGCGGAGCGGGCGCGGGTTCGGTTTCTACGACGCGCTCGTCCCAGGTGCGGACGAGTGCTTCCGTCTGGCGGACATTGAATGCCCGTTCGGTGACGACGCCGAGTGCGGCGACTTGCTGCGCCGGGTTGGTCAGGCCGAGGAGGGCGCGGGCGTGCCCTTCGGTAATTTGCCCCGCTGCCAGCGCTTCCTGGACGGCGGGCGCGGCGCCTAAGAGGCGGATGCCATTGGCGACCGTTGTGCGGTTCTTGCCGACGCGCCGCGCGACTTGCTCCTGTGTCATGCCGAACTCGGCGACGAGCGTGCGGTAGGCGAACGCTTCTTCCAGAGGGTTGAGGTCCGCCCGCTGAATATTCTCGACTAACGCGAGTTCGAGCATCTGCTGCGGCGTGGCATCCTTGACGACGACCGGCACCTGCCGCAGCCCGGCGCGGCGGGCGGCCTGCCAGCGCCGTTCCCCGGCGATGATCCGATAGGGCGTGCTGTCCGTCGCCTCGGCGCGGGCAACGAGTAGCGGTTGGATGATGCCATGTTCGGTGATGGAGGCGGCGAGGGAGGCGATTTCTTCCTCCAGAAAGGTCGTGCGCGGCTGGTACGGGTTCGGCGCGATGGCGTCAATATCCACCTCGATCCCGCCGCCGCCGAGCGCGCCTTCCGGCATCAATGCTCCGAGGCCGCGCCCCAATCCCCCCCGTTTTGCGCCCATCCTCTCGCCCCCTCGTCCTGTGCGTCCGTTCACCCCATTGACTAAGGGGCCAGTCTACCACACACCGGGTCAGGTACTGCCGTCTGATACACTGGACATCCTTGAGCGGGAGGGTTTGGACGGTTTGCGGGGAAGTGTGGGCGTGCAGTCGGAGGGGGCGCAACCAGGCGAACGAGCGTCGGTTACGACGCCGGTGAGCCAGACGACAGTGAGGAGATGGGTCGCCGGGAGAGCTGGTGCGCTGGCGTGGTGGTGGCATGTCGTGGCGGTCGCGGTGATCGCGGCGGCGGTGATTGGCGCGGCATACCAGACGCATCCCGCGTATGACATCGCCATCGGCCAGCGCGTGCAGGATGATCCGCTCGTGCAGGACTTCAACACGGCGGAGCGCCAACCCCCGGCCGTGGGCGACCGCACATACCGCTGGACGCGCGCCGAGAGCGGCATCGCCTTTCCCGGTATCGGCAGGAATGCGGCGTCCGTGACGCTGACGATGGCGGGTGGCGCGAACCCGAACCCGGATGTGACGATCCTCGCGAACGGTGGCGAGGTCGCCCATCTCCATCTGACAGCGGATTTCGCGGACTATCCAATCGCGATTCCCGCGCCCTATCTGACGACGGGCAATCTGACCCTCACATTCCGCACCGGCCCATTTCGCGCACCGGGCGACCGCCGCGAACTCGGCGTTCTCGTCAGCCGTGTCCGGGTGCAACCGAGTGGCGGGCTTGCCCTGCCGCCCGCACGGACGGCGCTCGCTCTCTGGGGCGCCGTGCTGCTCCTGATGCTCGCGCTGCTCGTTGTCGGGCTGCGTGGGTGGGAAGCGGCGGCGATGGCATTGCTCGTCGCCGTGGGCTTTGGGTTGCTGCTCGCGCGCGACCGGCTCTTCATCGCGCTCGGCGCGGGGCCATGGCTGCGCGTCGCGGGCGGAACGCTCCTGTTGGCGCTCGCGCTCCGGTTCGCGATGCCGCCCGCCATGCGGCGGCTCGGCATCGCGGGCGGCATCGGGGCGGCGCGCTGGTTGCTCGCGGCGGTCGTCGGCGTCTTCGCCGCCCGGCTCGGCGGGTTGTATCATCCGGCGATGATCGTCAGCGACCTCACCTTCCACGTCCACCGTTTCGAGGATGTCGTCGTCCGGCATATCTGGTATCAGGAGATTCCCGCTCTCTACGACAAGAACCGCCCCGTGCCCTACCCGCCCGGCGCGTATCTCCTCTTCGCGCCCTTCGCGCCGTTCGTCCGCAATCGCGCCGATCTCCTGACCGTCGGGACGCAACTGCTCGATGCCTCGCGCATCATCGTCATCGGCCTCGTCGTCTGGAAGGTGACGCGGGACCGAATCGCGGCGTCCTGCGCGACGTTGATCGCGGGGATCGTGCCGGTCGCGTTCATCATTTTCTCATGGGGCAATCTGACAAACGCGGTCGGCGAATGGGCGCTGACATTGCTGTTCGCACTCCTCGCCCTCAGCGCGGAGCGGTTGTGGAGGCCGGGGCTGGCGGTCAGTTTCGTCGCCGTTGTCCTGCTGGCGCTGCTGTCGCACATCGGCGTCGCGGTGACGGCGGTCGCGCTATTGGCGGCTGCTTGGGGATTGTGGCTGTGCCTGCTGCTCCGGGAGCAACGCGCGCCCTGGCGCGATCGCGGTTTCCTTGCTGCCATCGCCCTCACCTGCATCGCGGGCGTGCTGGCGTTCGCGCTCTTTTATCGTATCCCGCTCACGAGCGCGCATACCGCGACGAACGATCCGGCATTGAGCAACCCGCCCGCCATCGCAGCGGGTGGCCGGTATGAAATCGGCGGGCCACGCCCTGATCCCTCGATTGGCCTGACCGACTCTCGCACCAATAACCCGATCGTCGCGGTTGTCGGGCAAATTGGGGTGGAAGGGTATGCCTTTTATCGCCTCTGGCCGCTCTTGCTGGCACCGCTGGGGTACTGGCTGCTCTGGCGGAAAGAGGGAGGGCGAGCACTCTGCCTCGTCTGCCTTGTCTGGTTCGGTGTGGCGTTACTCTTTTTAATTGTCGGGGTGCTGGCGGGACGATACGTGCGGTACGCGGTGACGGCGATCCCCGCCGTGGCGGTGGGGGCGGGCGTCACGCTCGGGTATGTATGGCAATGGCGGTGGGGAAAGGGAATCGCCGTCCTGCTGCTCGTCTTCGCCATCGCCTCAACGCTGCTCGTCTGGTATGGGCGGATCACGCGGGCGTATCACACATGAGAGGAAGCGTTGAACAAGGCACCCTAACCCCCCGACCCCTTTCCCTCCGAGGGAAGGGGAGGATGGGAACGCATACTGCGTCGTTGATTATTGCTGGTGTCGTTCTCTTTGCCATCATCGGGCTTGTGGCGGCGATGCAGCGGCCCGTCACGATGACGATTGGGGCCGCGAGCGCGGCATTCGATCACGCCTCCACCGGTTGGAACGCGGGCGAGCGGGCGGCGGATGGCACGGTATTCCGGTGGACGAGCGCGGAGTCCACGCTGAACTTCCGGGCGGCGCGGCGCATCCTCCCGGCGAACGTGCCCTTGACGCTGACGATGCGCTTCGCCGCCCGGCCGCCGGGCGCACCGATCGGGACCGTGACGCTGGTCGCGAACGGAAAGACGCTGGATACGTGGCCGTCGTCCGTCGAGCATCCCGTCGCGGTGGATGTCGCCTCGCTCCTGCGGCGGCATGATGAATTGCATCTCACGATCCGCGTTGACAAGACTTATGCACCGCCGCGCGATGAACGGCAACTCGGCGTGCAATTCGTCGGCGACGCGCGGCTCACTCCCGGACGTGGTCTGTCGTTGCCGTCGCCGGATGCGGCGCTCAGCGGCGCGCTGCTCGTGCTGCTCGCCTGGTTTGCGGTGGGGGGAGACGCGGATCTCCGCTGGCGGCGGGTTGCGGCGGGCGGGATGGCCATTGGAGTGGCGCTCGGTGTTCTGCTCGCCCGTATCCCGTTCTGGCGCGTCGCCATGCCGCTCGAACTGGCACTTGCCGCCCTCGTTGCCGTGCGATGGGCGCGGGAGTGGTGGGCCGCGGCGGCGTGGCCTGTCCATGCCGTGCGGGTGCGCGCGCGTCTCGATGATCGTACGGTAATCGCCGCCGGGGCCGCCGTCGCGCTCGTCGGGCAGGTAATCGTCGCACAGCATCGGTGGATGTTCGTTGGCGCGGTGGCGCTCGTCGTCGGATTGGTGATCGTGCTGTCGGTGCTGATCCCTCACCCCCTACCCGCCCAGAGGGCACCCGGCTCTCCTTTGCCCGGAGGCAAAGGAGAGGGGGAGCAACTCCTCAGCCCTCGTGTGGTTATCACGCTTGTGGGGATCGCGGCGCTGGCGGTGGCGCTGCGGCTGATGTTGCTGACGGAAATGCCGGCGAGTCTCTTTCGGGACGAAGCACGGCATGCGCTCCACGCGGCGCGCATCCTCGACGATCCTTCGTATCGCCCGATCTATGAACCGGAGATCTATCTGCCCGCGCTCTTCCTCTATCCGCTCGCGCTCGCTTTCCGGCTGTTTGGCGTCTCCATCCTGACGATGCGGCTCCTGATGGCGCTGATCGGGGTGGGCGATCTCCTGCTCTTTTTTCTGCTCGCCCGGCGGCTGTTCGGGGCACGTGTCGCGCTGATCGCCGCGTATCTCTCCGCGGTCTCCTTCTGGGCGCTCCGCGTGGAGCGGCTCGGTTTCGCCCAGAGTTTCGCCTTCGGTCTGATCCTTCTCGCCCTTTTGCTCTTCGTCCGGGCGGTGCAGACTGGCCGCTGGCGCGACTGGGCGCTCGCGGGGGTCGGCGCGGGGGGGACGGTCTATGCCTATTACACCGGCCCGTTTGCTCTCGTGCTGATCGGGCTTGTCGCGCTCGCCTTCCTCGCGCGTGGGCCACGCTCTTTCGCTCGTTTCTGGCTGCCCCGTTTCGCGCTATTGGCGGTGATCTCCCTGATGATCGCCGCGCCGTTGCTCCGCTATATCGCGCTCCACTTCGATCAGTACGCCATCCGCCCCGGCCAGACGGCGATCTTCTCCGAGGCGAATCTTCGCCGCCTCGGAGAGGATCGCCTCGCCGCGCTGCAAGCGAATATCGCGCCAAATCTCGGCATGTATACCGTGCGCGGCGACTTCGAGCCGAAACATAACCTTCCCTTCGCGCCGCACCTCGACGCCATGACGGCAATCTTTTTCCTCATCGGGCTTGCGCTCGTGCTGGCGCGGTGGCGAACCGACCCCCCTGATGCCGCGCGCCGGTTCGGAGAGCGGTTCGCGCTCGGCTATCTCGCGGTGATGCTTGTGCCGAGTATCCTCGCCATTGACGCCCCGAACACCTTCCGTGCCTTCGATACGCTCGCTCCCGCGCTCCTGATCGCCGCGCTGGCGATAGATGCGGTCTGGCTGCGGTTTGTCCCCGCCCTCAGCCCCTCCCCCGTAAACGGGAGCGTGGCGGTCAGACGCCGCCTTCCGCGAACTCCTCTCTCCCGCGCGGCGGGGGCCGGGTCTCCTCTGGGCAGCATGGGGGTGGGGGCTATCCTGCTCGCCATCCTCGCTCTCAACGCGGGCACATATTTCGGCGTGATGCGGAACAACCCGAAGGAGACGCTGCGGTTTGACACCTATTTTGCGTCGCAGGCGGGCAAGCGGATCGTTGCGGAGAGCGCGGCGCTCCCCGGCATGACCTATTACGTCCCGCGCGAGACGATTGACCGCGATGTCTTCCCCTTCTTCGCGCGGGTGATCGGGGGGGCCGGGTCGCTCGCGCCGCTGGAAGGCGTCAGCCCCGCGACCCTCCCGGCCCGCTACGCGATCCTCCTCCCAGATCGCGCGTCCGATCCGCCGCCTGATACGATCATCGCCGCATTATCGTGGGCGAAGGGGCTTGAACGCATACCCGGCAATAGCCCGGCGGGCGCGGGTGGCATCCCCGCCTTCATCGAGTATCGGACGCCGGGATGAGGAAGTTTGCGGTTCGACGTTCGACGTTCGCGGTTCGGAGTGGGATCGGCACCCTTCTTCGAACCGCGAACGCCGAACTTCGTACTCTCGCCTGGCTGCTCGCGGCGGCATTTGTCACGGCGTTGCTCCTGACGGCGGCCTATCAGACGCGGCCGACCGACCGCATCGGCATTGGCGATACGGCGCACGATACCGCGCTCATCGCGGAGTTCAACGCGCCGGAACGGCAGTCGGCGGTCGACGGCGGCGCCCGCTATCGCTGGACGCGGGAAAATGGGCAGATCACTCTCCCCGGTATTGGGCGCGGCGCCGTCGGCGTGGACCTGCTCCTCTCCGGCTCGATCAATCCCGCGCCGGAGACACGCGTGCTCGCCAATCAAACAGAGATCGCCACGCTCCACCTGACGCCGGATTTTCGCTCGTATCATGTGGATGTGCTCGCCTCCCTGATGACACACGGGTCGCTCTCATTGACCTTCGTCGCGCATCCGTTCACGCCGCGCGGCGACCGGCGGATACTAGGGATTGTCGTGCAGACGGTGACAGTACATCCCGAAGGGGCGGGGTTTACGCTGCCGCCCGCGCGGATTGCGCTCTCGCTCTGGATCGCCGCGATCGCGGTCGCGCTGGCGCTCGTCGTCGCGGGGTTTGGCGGTCTCAGCGCCTTCGCGGGCGCGGTCGTCGTGGCGGGAGGGATGGCCGCGTTTCTCGTCTGGAATCGCCTCTTCCTGACTGTGGACGTGGGCGGAGCCGTACGGGCGGGGGCGCTAATGCTCGCCGTCGCCGCCCTGATCCGTTTCGTCTTCGCGCCGCTGTGCCACCGCGCCGGACCGGCGACGACCGCGCGGGACGCGCGCTGGCTCGCGCTGATCGCCGGGGCGGTACTCGCGCTCCGGTTCGCAGGCGTCCTCCATCCGGATATCGTCATCGTGGACTTGAAGTTCCACCTGCACCGCTTCGCGGATGTGGTGGATACACACACCTTGCTTCTACCAATCCAGTCCGCCGAGTTTGGCGGGCGCACGGTGCTCTATGCGCCGACGCCCTACCTGTTCATGCTGCCATTTTCGTGGCTCATCCACGACCGTACGCTGCTGCTCTTCCTCTTCTCGCTCGGCGTGGACTTCGCCCGCTTCTGCGTCCTCTGGCTCGTTGCTCGCCGCGTGACGCGCGATCTCCTGACGGCGAATCTCGTCGTTCTGACGATGGCGCTGATGCCCGTTGGCTGGATCGTTTATTCATGGGGGACGTTCGCGAATATCTTCGCGGAGGGTATGCTGACGCTCCTCTTTGCCCTGCTCGTGCTCGGCTACGATCGGCTCGCGGGGCCGCGTCGCTGGCGGTGGTGCGCGCTCTTAGCCGCCGTGATCTGTCTGACGCTGCTCGCGCATATTGGCGTCTTCGTCGTCACTGCGTTCACTGTGGCGTTGTACTTCCTCGCGCGGCTGATTCTCGCCTACAGCCCCCGCCGACAACCATCCCCCGAGCGGCAAGGGGAGCGCGTCGCCGCGTCGCTCTTCATGCTTGCCGGGCTGGCCGCCGCATTGGTCGCGTTCGCGCTCTTCTATCGCTTTCCCGCGCATGACCTCCTCGCCGGGCAGCACGCCACCGCGGTGGATCAGGAGGCGGCTAACCCTCCGTCCGTGCCCGTCAACCATCGGTACCGCACGGGCGGCGCGACACCCGACGACCGGATCGGCTTGCCCGCCGTGACGACCTCACACCTGAGCATCGCGTTGATTCGGGAGGCATGGGAGACATCGTTCGCCTTCTATCGCGTCTGGCCGGTGATCGCCTGCATCGCGGGGTGCGCCGTGCTCTGGAGAAGGAGTAAGTCCTCAGTGAGGGAATCACCCTTCCTCACCCCTTTCCCCGATCATCGGCGCGCGGCGGCCTTCACAATTGCCGTCTGGATGGCGGTCGCGGCGATCATGCTGATCGTCGGCATTGTGGCGCGGCTCTACGTGCGCTATCCGCTCTTCGCGCTGCCCGCCGTCGCCTTCGGGAGTGGCGTCGCGCTCGCCTGGCTCGTGCGGCGTATCTGGTGGGGCCGCTACGCCGCCGCCGCGCTGCTCGCCTTCTCCGCCGTCACAACGTTGCTGATGTGGTATGACCGGATCGTCTATGCCTTCAAGGTGGTGGTGTGAGGGAAACCTCACCCCCCGACCCCCTCTCCTTTGCC
>JAICJW010000464.1 GCA_025928215.1 Chloroflexia bacterium
GCCAGCCCGGTGCTCGCCTTCGATCTCGTGCATGAGATGGCGCGGTTGCACGAACAGGCCGCGTGGCAACAGGGCGACCGCAACGCGAAGACGCTGGTCAAGGAGGCCGATTTCCGCATTGTGCTCACCGCTCTGCGCGCGGGCGCCCGGATAGAGGAACACCGGGCGGCGGGGCGGATCAGCGTCCAGACGCTGGTGGGGCATGTACGATTGCACACCGCGGGAACCAACGTCGATCTGCCAGCCGGGCGATTGGTGAGCGTGGAGCGTGATGTGCCCCACACCGTTGAGGCGCTGGATGAGAGCGCCTTCCTGCTGACGATCGCCTGGCAGGGGGAGCACGCGGCGGTGCAGGCGGATACGGCGGCTGCGCAGGAGGGGGAGCGATGACCACGACGACAGCCCAGGCGACGCAGGAGCGGATGCGGATGCGCGAGCGCGTCCGTGAGAAGGAACGCGTGCTGCGCGACATCGACAAGGCATGGCGCGCCTTGATGGACAGCAGCACCTTCATCCCCGAATCGCTGATGGACGAGCCGGGCGTCGCCGGTCGCTGGTCCGTCAAGGATATCCTCGCCCACGTCGCGGCGTGGGATCGCGAGACGACGCGGGTGGTGATGCAGATCCTGCGTGGCGACGAACCGGAGTGGCCGATCCACGACCAGAAGTTCAACGACCTCAACCACATGGCGGACACGCACCTGAGCGTGAATGAGGCGCGCAACCGGGCGCTCTCCGCGCACAAGGCGCTCGTCGAGATGCTCGATGGGAAAGCGGAAGTGCGCGCCGACTGGGTGCGCGGCACGACGTACGAGCATTATCCGGAACACACCGAGGACATCGTGCGCTGGCGGAAGGCGAACCCGCTCGTGCCGGCCCCGACCCGGTCGCGTTCCTCGGGGGCGAGCGCCGAGGTGGACACGCCGGACCCGGAATCCGGTCAGGAGCACGTCCCGACACCGGAGATCTCCCCATCGCTGCGTCCACCGCTCCGATGAGTACGGCGCGGGGTGAAGGCCGATTACCGTCCCAGATTGCTTGTCCGATCACGATGCGGCGCGTATGCTAACATCGTCGTCCGCCGTGTAAGTCGATGATGCAACGCAGGATGCAACTGCCGATGCCACCACCCGATCTCCTCGAATCGCTGGCCGCGCACCCGCTCTTCGCGCGTCTCACGACGCAGGCGCGTGCTGATGTCGCGGTTCGCATGATACCCCGGCAGTACCGGCGCGGCGCGGTGATCTTCTCCGAAGGCGAACCGGCGACGGCGCTCCATCTCGTCGGTGAAGGTACCGTGCGGATCGTCAAGCGGTCACCGAACGGACGGGAGCAAACCCTCCTATTTGCGGATGCCGGGGAGACCTTTGCGGAGATCCCGATCTTCGATCACGGCCCCTATCCGGCAGGCGCGGAGGCGTTCACGAATACGCTTATTTACGCCCTCCCGACGGCGGATGTGCTCCGTCTCCTCCGCACCGTGCCTGCCTTCGCGGAGAGCGCGCTGGCAATCTTCTCCTCCCGTAACCGCCATCTGACGGAGATTGTCGAAAATCTCGCTTTCCGCCCGGTGATCGGTCGCGTCGCGCAGACCTTGCTCGATGATCCGCACGAGCAGACACAAACGCAGATGGCGGCGATGGTCGGCGCGGCGCGGGAGATGGTCAATCGCTCGCTGCACACGCTGGAGCGCGAGGGAATCATCGAGATGGTCAGCGGCCGTATCGCCATCCGCGACCGGGATCGTCTCGCCGAGATTGCCGCTGACGCATGAAGGCGTGACGTTTCTCACAGCGCATCGCCCGATGCTCGGCTATGCTCGCGAGTGAGGGGACAACGCTGTCCCGCCGGGGAGGAACGCGGAACGAGAGCGACGGCGATTGGCACGGCTTTGTCACGCGCAGCAGGTGATCGTCGCATATCTGTCACAGCCACTCCGCTATCCTCCCGGTACTGGGTCCCGCGATGCTGCGGGGCGATGTGATCGGGGATGATAATGCTTGATACTGATCGACACTTTCGCCTTCTCTTGACTCTGATCATCGTACCGTCGGTGATTATTCTGACCGCCTATTCGGTGATCGCATTCGGGGGGTCGCGCGGCGATCCGGCGGGCGGCACGAATAAAGTTGTCGTGGCGCCGAATGTCGGTGGTGTCGCGCTCGCGCCGCAGCCGAACCTCTCGGGGCAGCCCGCCACCGCCCCGGCGCTCGGGGTGGGCAATCTCGCGAAGGCACAGCCGGCGGCGCAGGGAACGGCGATGCCCGGCATGGCGGCGATGCCCGGCATGAGTGCCCAAGCAACCGCGCAGCCCGCCCCTGCCGCCCCGCACACGCCGTATGACGCCGCGCTGCCCGCGCTCCTCCCGCTCGTCCCCGGTACGACCAATGTGCGCACCCTCGCCTTGACCACCTCCGATGAGGTTGTCCAGATCGCGGACGGCGTCTCCTTCCAAGCGTGGACCTTCGGCGGCACGGCGCCCGGCCCGGTGGTCCATGTCAAGCAGGGCGACACGGTGAAGTTCATCCTCACCAACAAGGGCACGATGCCCCACTCGATCGACTTCCACGCCGCGCAGGTGCCGCCGAACCTCGACTACGCCGATGTCAAGCCCGGCGCGAGCGAGTCCTTCGACTGGACGGCGGACTACCCCGGCGTCTTCATGTACCACTGCGGCTCGCCGCTGGTGATCGCCCATATGGCGAGCGGCATGTACGGCGCGGTGGTCGTCGACCCGGCGACGCCGCTACCGGCGGCCCGCGAGTACGTGATCGTGCAGAGCGAGTTCTACACGACGGGCAAGCCGGGCGACGTGCAGCAGGTGGATATGGATAAGGTGCAGAACGGCTCGCCGGATTATGTGGTCTTCAACGGCTACGCGAACCAGTACAAGGATGCGCCGCTGACGGCGAAGGCGGGCGAGCTGGTGCGGTTCTACATCGTCAACGCGGGGCCGAACAATTTCAGCGCCTTCCATGTGGTCGGCACGATCTTCGCGAACACCTACGCGGACGGCAATACCGCGAACGTCCAACACGGCAACCAGACCGTGACGATCCCGCCGGGCGGCGCGTACATGGTCGAGTTCACGATCCCCAATCCCGGCTCGTACGCCTTCGTGACGCACAGCTTCTCGGCGGTCGCGAAGGGCGCGGTCGGCGTCCTGAAGGTCACGCCGTAGCGGCAGAGGCGAC
>JAICJW010000555.1 GCA_025928215.1 Chloroflexia bacterium
GGGGTCGAAGGTAGACATGCCGTTGTTGTACTGGAAGCCGAGGCCGGGCGTCACGACGCCGGACCCCATCGAGAGCGTATGGGTGAGGGCAACGGCGTTCCCCTCCCGATCCGCCACCGAGAGGTGCGTCGTGCCGGGTACCGCCGCCTCAACAGATGAAACGCTCATCGCCGTGATCCGGGCGCGCAATTCCGCTGCGTGCGCTTTGCTGACAAGTTCGTTCATCAGATCATCGCCACCCTCGCCGGAGAGCAGATCGCGCTCGGCGAAGGCGAGCTGCATCGCCGAGGCGAGCAGGTGGAGATAATCCGCGCTGTTGTGACCTAACTCCGCAACGGGAAAGCCTTCGAGAATGTTTAAGATTTGTAGCACCGTCGCGCCACCGAGCGGGCTGGTGGAGACGGTCAGGCCACGATAGTCGCTCCGGAGCGGCGCGCGGACGACGGCGGTGCAGGCCGCGAGGTCCTCGGCGGTGATCAGCGCGTCGTGCGCGGTGAAATCTGCCATGATGCGCGCGGCAATCGTGCCGCGGTAGAAGGCGTCCGCCCCCTCATCAGCGATGCACGCCAGAACGTCCGCGTAGTCCGGGTTCGTCAGATGATCGCCGACGCGGCGCACCGTGCCATCGTCGCGCAGCCAGAGGCGCGCCATCGCCTCCGTCGTGTGGATGAATTCATCGAAGGTCGGGTAGTTCTCCCCGACGGGATACTGATGCGTCTCGAAGAAGTATTCGGTGATGTATTCGTAGAGCGGGAAGCCCTCGCGCAGGATACGGATCGCGGGTTGGACGAGATCGCGCCACGGCATGCGCCCACGCGCGTGGATCGCCGCCAACCCGGCAACGGTTCCGGGGATAAGGATTGACTGGTAGCCGAGGTAGTTGTGCCACCCTTCCACATAGGTCTTACCCTCGGCGGTGCGGCGCGCCTCTTTCGCCCACTGATCGGGCCGCGCGCTGGAGCCGACACGACCGACGAAATCGAGGATGACCTGCTCGCCCGACGCCGCGTCGAAGATCTGCGCGACACCAATCCCGCCGATGCCGCACATGAACGGATCGGTCGCCGCCTGGACGAACGCCGCCGCAACCGCCGCATCGAACGCATTCCCGCCGCTCTGCAAAACCTCCGCACCCACCTCTGCCGCCGGTGGCTGCGGCGCAACGACGACACCGTTCATCTTCGTTTCTCCTTTGCTTTTCCCGCACTCCGTTCGGGGAGTATACCTCACCCCCGGCCCCCTCTCCATCGCCTCTTGATCGGGGAACGGATAGATGTGTCTGACGATGTAGAGGGGGAGAGATACGGGATGTATTCGATGGTGAACGAACCTCACGGTGTCATGTGCATCGATAACCTGCACTCATGTTGCAACGCTATTCTGCACTCCGGCGGTTGGATGCTGTCCATGTTATCTGCACAGTTTTCCTCGCCTTCCCGCGATGCGTAATCCATCGCTACACGGGAAATTCGTCCCCAGAATGCCGACGAAATCAGCATAACTGTGCAGAGAATAAATCAGCCTGTTGAGAAATGGTCTCCGCGTGCGTCGGCAGGAATAGTTCCCGTGCACTGCGCCGGGTACCTGAGCATACGCCGTTTGCTTGACCCAGCGGGGAGCCTCAATCCGACCATGTCATCCGCCCAAGCGAACAGCGGCTAGCCTAGCCCCAGGCCATGGCCGCAGTCTCCCCACCGTCGCTTGTAGCAGCCGCTTCACGTTCTGCCCCGCCGCGATCAGCAGCGACTCGATGTTCACCTTCTCCAGTCCACGCAACCGAAAGCGGCGTAACCCATGCCACTGTTTCGCCTCCCCAAACAGCGGCTCAATCCAGACCTGCCGCTTGCGCATCGCTTTCGCGTACGCCTCGGTGGCATGGTAGCCGCGCACGCGATCGAGGTATGCCTCATAGAGCGAGTGGTGGATACTCCGCCCGTGGTCACTCGCGGTGCAGGCCACCTTGACGGGGCAGGCATTGCAGATCCGTCCGTCGGCACGATATTCGATCAATCCCTGGGTGTATTTTGCTCTGTGACGTGACAACGCCGTCCCCTGCGGGCAGAGGTAGCGGTCGTGCTCAGCGTCGTAGGTGAACGCGCTCTTGCCGTAGTACGGGGTGCGACGGTCAAAGTCCGGCAGCGGCATGTAGGCCCGGATATCTGCCTGCTCCAAC
>JAICJW010000519.1 GCA_025928215.1 Chloroflexia bacterium
AGGTCTCCAAGCGCGATCTCGACGCGGCGCGCACGCTGGCGCGCGAGGTGGACGAGGCGACCAGCCCGGTCAACGCCATCGTCAGCGTCCTGATGCTGCGTGAGGGGTGGGATGTGCAGAACGTCACCGTGATCGTCGGCCTGCGCCCGTACACATCGAAGGCGAATATCCTGCCGGAGCAGGCAATCGGGCGCGGCCTGCGGCGGATGTTCCGGGAGTTGGGCAATACCTATATCGAGCGCGTGGACGTGATCGGCAACAAGAAGTTCCTCGAATTCGTCGAAGAACTCGAACGCGACGAGGATATTGAACTCGACACCTTCGATCTCGAAAAAGACCCGGTCATCATCGTCACGATCGCGCCCGACCCGGCGAAGATGGATAAGGACCTGATGATCCCCGAACTCAGCCCGATTCTGGCGCGCAAAGACCGCGCGGCGATCATCTGGTGCGAGAATGCGACGCTGCTCACCGGCACCCCGTGGCGGTACATCAAGGTGCCGCAAAAGGACTACGAGCAACTGCACGCGGACGAATTCGCCGATCTCATCGTGCTGGCGCCAGTCGGCCTCTTCTGAGCGGAGGAGACCGCACCCGCTGCTCCCTCTTCATTGCGATGGAGGGGGGTTCTTCGTATGCTTGGCGCCAACGGAGGGGAATTGAGCGATGAAGCAGATTCTGGTGTATGGGGATTCGCTGACCTGGGGGATCATCCCCGGCACGCGCGGGCGGCTGCCGTTCGATGAACGGTGGCCGGGGGTGATGGAGCGGGGGTTGAACGCCGCCGGCCGCTCCGTGCGGGTGCTGGAAGATTGCCTGAACGGGCGGCGGACGGTCTGGGACGATCCGTACAAGCCCGGTCGCAATGGGCTGGAAGGGTTGGCGCAGCGGATCGAAATGCACGCGCCCCTCGCCCTCGTCGTCCTGATGCTCGGCACCAACGATTTCCAGTCAATGCATCCGTATACCGCCTGGCACGCGGCGCAGGGGATCGCCGCGCTGGTCGCCGCCATCCGGCAGGCACCGATCGAGCCGGGGATGCCGATACCGCCCGTTCTCGTCGTCTCCCCACCACCCCTCCAGACGCCGAAAGGGCCAATTGCCCCCAAGTTCCTCGGCGCGGATGCCAAATCCGTCGGCCTCGCGGATGCCTATCGCGCGGTGTGCGCCGCGCTCGACTGCTTCTTCTTCGACTCCGGAACGGTGACCGCAACGAGTCGGGTGGATGGCGTGCATCTCGATGCCGACCAGCACCTGACGCTGGGGACGGCGATGGTCAATGTCGTGCGGCCGCATCTTCTCCCGTAACGCGATCAACATCGGACGTAGGAGCGGGCGATGTGCCTCCGTGCTTGCCCGAAGAGAGTTTCACATGAAAGCGGCGGTGCTACAGCGGTTTGCGGAAAGATTGCGCCCTACGCTACGGCGGCGGCAATGCTTCTGCAACTCGCGGTAGACAATCGGTTCATCTCTTGCTAGGATCATTGCATGCAACATGCAGCCGCTCCAGGGCAAGGAATGGAATGAGCGAGTATCCCCCCGCCCTCGCGAGCCTGTCACCGATCAACGGGCATCGCACACTCGAAGAGCAGACCTACCGGCAACTGCGCGAGGCAATCGCGCGGGGGTCGCTGGAGCCGGGCGCGCGGCTCGTCGGCTCCCAGATCGCCATGACGCTCGGTGTGAGCCGGATCACGGTGGCGAATGCGATCAAACGCCTCGCGAGCGAGGGCTTCGTGGTCGTCACGCCGCATAAGGAGGCCCAGGTCGCCTCCCTTGACCGCGAGCGCATCTATGAGATGGCAATGATCCGGCACGCGCTGGAGGACCTCATCCTCAAGGCTGCGGCCGCGCGCATCGCCGATGCGGAAATCGAGCAGATCAAGGCGCTCGACGCTGAATTGTACCGCTACTGCGAGCAGGGGGACCTGGCGAAATATCGCGCGTACGAGCGGCGCTTTCACCTCGCGATTTATGACGCGGCGCACCGGCCCCTGACCGCCGCGCTGCTCACCGATCTCTGGGATCGCTTCGAACCGTACCGGATGCGACGGTTCGCCATCACCGGCTTCCGCAATGCGAATTACGCGGAACACGAGCGTATCATCGCCGCCCTCATAGCGCGCGACGGTGATGCCGCCGCCGCCGCGATGTGGGCGCATGTGCAGGGCGGCTATGACCGCACCATCGAGGCGATCTGGCCGGTGGGCCGTTGACGAGGCATAAACGAATGCGGTATCGTCGTGCGACGGTTGCATGTAACATGCAAAGGGGGAAATGATGGAGACGATTCCGCTGCATCTCGATATTCCGGTCGTTCATGACTGCGACGTGCTCGTTGTCGGCGGCGGGCCGGCGGGGATTGCCGCGGCCATCGCGTCGGCGCGGACGGGCGCCCGCACGACCATCGTTGAGCGATACGGGTTCCTCGGTGGCAACGCGACGGCCAGCCTCGTCGGCCCGTTCATGTCTTCCTTCTCGGACGACGGCGAGGAGCAGCTCGTCATCGGCATCTTCG
>JAICJW010000166.1 GCA_025928215.1 Chloroflexia bacterium
ACCGAAAAGCTGGAATGGTTCTTCAATACGAAGAGAGCCGGCATTCTTTCCCCCGGGGACACTTCTCGCGTTTCGGATCGCTTGCCCACTTTTCGTGTTCCAGGTACGATACGCGTGATCAATGCAATCTAACGACAGCGGTGCAACGCCGGGCCTGCCCCGCATGCTCTGTGACGGCAACGGGACAGTAACCGTGCAAGCGGTGAACGGGCGCGTGACGGAATTGGCGGCCAGGAGGATACGGTGCGACTACGGATGATGCTTGGATCGCTCTTGTTGCTTCCGCTTTTACTCCTCTCTGTTGGCCCCAGCTTTTTCCCCTCCACCGAGATTGCAGCGGCGGTTGAGCCGCCCACCTCATGCGCCACGCAGACGCAGAAGTGCGTCAAGGGATTGCTCTTCGCCTACTGGGTCGAGAACGGCGGTGTGGATCGCTGGGGTTATCCGATCACCGACGAATTCAACGAGTCGAATATGGATGGCACCATACACCGCGTCCAATACTTCGAGCGCGGGCGTTTGGAATATCACCAGGAGTTCATCAATACGCCCGCCGTCGTCCTGCCGGGCTTGCTTGGGCGGGAGCAGTTCGCCGCGAAGTATCCCGCGGGCCGCCCCGCGAGCGTGACGGGCGATCAATGCTTCACGGAGACGAACCGTTGCATGAGCGGCGGATTCAGGCTGTACTGGCAGCAGCATGGTGGCGCGGGGCAGTTCGGTCTCCCGGTCTCCGACGAGTTCGATGAGACGGCCAGTGGGCAGACGGTGCATGTCCAGTATTTCGAGCGGGCACGCTTCGAGTATCACCCGGAGGCCGCCGGGACGCCGGGCGAGGTGACGCTTGGCCTGATCGGCAGCGAGTCTCTCGCCACGAAATATCCCACCGGCCAGCCAGCAGCCGCATCCGGCTTCGCGATCAATGTCTGGGCGAACATCAAAGCCGGCATGCCCTATCCGGCCCCCGTCGCGAATCTGGCGGCGCGTGTCTATGTGCCGGACGAACTGGCGGGCACCGTCACCGTTATTGATCCATCGTCCTTCCAGGTGATTGACCGCTATCCAACCGGAAAGACCTCGCATCACGTCAGCCCCTCGCCGGATTTCGCCCATCTCTATGTTGAAAACATGGGTTCCAGCACCCTCTCAGAGATTGATACGCAAACGGGCAAACTGACCCGAAACATCGGCGCGGCCGTCCCGTACAACCTCTATTTCACGACGGACGGCACGAAGGGGATCGTCGCCGCGGAACCGAATAACTCCCTCGATTTCTACGACCCGCACTCCTGGAACCTGATCCAGCGTTTGCCGATCCCCTGCTCCGGCGTGGACCACATGGATATGTCCGCCAATGGGCGCTATCTGATCGTCGGCTGCGAGTACGATGGGCAGGTCTTCAAGGTGGATACCGTCGCGATGCGCATCCTCGGCTCGGTGCGTGTTGGCGGGCAGCCGATTGATGTCAAAGTCTCGCCGGATGGCGCGCTCTTCTACGTCGCGAACCAGTCCCGCAATGGCGTCTCGATCATTGATCCGATCGCGATGCGTGAAGTCGGCTTCATCCCGACCGCCGCGGGCGCGCACGGCCTCGTCGTCAGCCGGGACACGAACTTCCTCTACGTCGCCAATCGCGTGGCGGGGACGATCTCGGTGATTGATTTCGCGACGCAGAATATCGTCAACACCTGGGAGATCGGCGGCAGCCCGGACATGCTGCAAGTCTCACCGGACGGCTCGCAACTCTGGGCCTCCGGTCGCTTCAATGGCGATGTCTATGTCGTGGATACCCGCCCTGGCCAGTTGATGCAGCGCGTCCATACCGGCATCGCACCCCACGGCCTCACCTACTTCCCGCAGCCTGGCGTCATCAGCCTCGGTCACAACGGCGTCTATCGCTGAACGAAGCGATGAGCGATGAGCAATAATACGGGCACAGGGCAATGCGCCCGTATTGTTGCCGTTTATGCAAAGAGCGCAAGCATCGCGCGCTGTTCGTTCGAGAGCATTAACCTGTCATTCCGCTGAACTGGATAAATCTCCGCAGCATCCCAATACTGACGTGGCACACTCGACGCGACGCCGAGTTTTGAGCCTCTGGCGCTCAATTGCTCTACAAGTTGGTGTGCATCGAAGAGAAAAGCAAATTCGATGAGCCAAGGTCGGTGCGTGTCACGCGATGAGAGCGCGGCAGATCGGGGCCCTGTCAGTACAAGGTATTCGTCAGGGAGATGGGTTGGTGTGAGGTCAAGCGCGTTTTCTAGTTTGGCATACCATTTGACATTGACACTTCGGCCAACCAGCGGCCCGGTCGCAAAATGACCATCAATCGCTTTCGCAACTGCTGATCTTTCAAGCGTAATATCAAAGATTGCCGAGGCGATGTACTCGCCGACATGCCCGATCTGCGCGGGCCGACCGACGAGGTTAGCGATCTTCTCATCAATAATATGCTTCTCTTTGAGCAGTTCAGCGAGCCGGGTCAGATCAGGCATGGCATCCCCCACATATGAGGCGTTTTCCCGACGGAATGATTTGATGGCATGATGAGGAAGGCGGTTCGCGAACCGCCCGAACGTAGTGGTCGCAGATCGCGGCGCATTAATTCCGCGCCGTTGCTTGCCCGGAGAGGATTTCCGCAAGGAGGCGGAAATCAATGTTGCCGCCGGAGACGATGCAGACGATCTTACCGCCGCCCGCGTTGCCGGAGAGGGCGACGGCAACCGAGCACGCGCCCGCGCCCTCGGCGATCACGCGGTTCCGCTCAGCGAGCAGGCGCACCGCGCCCTTCATTTCGTCTTCGGTCGCGGTGAATGCGCCATCGAGGAGGGCGGAGGCGCGCTCCCACATCGGCGGAAAGACCTGCTTCCCCGCGATGCCGTCCGCGAATGAGGGGGTGTAGGCGATCTCCACCGGCTCGCCCGCGCCGAAGGCCGGGGTGAGAGGGGCCGCGTTCGCCGCCTCGGTCGCATAGATTTTCGTCTGTGGCCGCAGCGCGCGGAGCGCCGTCGCGATGCCGCAGGCCAGGCCGCCACCGCCGAAGGGGATCAGCACCGTATCCACGTCCGGCAGGTCTTCGAGGATTTCCAGGCCGATCGTGCCGTTGCCCGCCATCACCCGCTCGTCATCGAAGGCATGGACGAAGGTCGCATCAATGCCGGGATAGGCGCGCGTCTCGAACGTCTGCCACCAAGTGTCGAACGGCACGGAGATCACCTCGCCACCCATCCGCTTGACCGCCGCGATCTTCGTCTCCGGCGCGCTGTCGGGCATGACGACCCAGCAGGGGATACCGAGCCGCTGCGCCCCGAAGGCGACGCCCTGCGCCATGTTCCCCGCGCTCGCCGTCAGCACCCCGCGTGACAATGCCTCCAGCGGCAAGGCACGCATCGCGTTATGCGCGCCCCGGAGTTTGAAGGAGCCGATGGGCTGCAAGTTCTCCAGTTTCAGATAGACCTCGGCGGGCGTGTCCGGCAACCGCAGCCGCACGAGCGGCGTCCGCACCGCGACCTCCGCGACGATAGGCCGCGCCGCCCAGATATCCGCAATCGTCACCATCACCTATTCCCTTCCGTTCTCAGCATCCGCACTAAACCGATACGCCGGACGCGACCCTCAGCGCCCTCATTCTCGTCCGCCCCTTCACGCATGCACACACGGTCCTGGGCGAATGATTGGCATCCACCCGCGCGATCTGAGCAGGTCGTCAGATAAGAATATCACTGCCTCGCTCGGTCAGAAGCGAAGTGTCGCGTACGGAGAGCGATCGGACGGTTCTGATACGGGGAAGGCGGCCAGCCGTATATACACCGTTATCGGCCCCCGCCTTTGTCGGGCGATCGACGCCTCCCGCTTCGGGCCAGCCCTTCCATCACTGGAAACGCTCGCGCTGACTGATCTGATTGTCAGCCGCGACAATGCTCGGTTCAGCCATCTGACCACATGTACTCAGTATACTGAAGATGACCGATGATGTCGGAATGCAAGCAATAGGTACGGAACTCGAGCGCGGCGTGCTGAAGCCATCGACAGGCGAATGCCTGCGCAAAGACATCTTGGACTCGATGCATCATTCCCGGGGAATGATGAGTAAGGAGAGAGTGATGCGGCGACTGATAACCCCTCTCATTTTGTCAATCGAGTGTATTGGCATGCTCCTCATCTCACAGGCCGCGCTCGCCGCAAATTTCGTGCATGGGGCAGGCTGTTTTCAAAAGGGTAATCATCAGGGGAATGACGATTATTGCTCTCCGGGAGCGCCGAATCTTCCGGAGTCGCATTTCGCCGTCCTGCTTCCCATCATCGCGATTGTTCTCGCGTGTAGCGTTATCGGTATGCTGTACCTGCGTCAACGCGCACGCCTCCGTGGCGCGGAGTAATCGCACGCGCTCATGGGTGCCTCGGTGCTAATCCGGACTAAATCCATTCCCGGTATCGCATCCATCCACGTGTGGTGGCGTCCTGTTGCGCTCATCGCGAGCGTTGCCGTGGCATACGCGATGCCTCTCTCCACGCTCTTCCGCGCGATGGGATCCGACACGCCCATTGCGTACCTCGGGCTTGTTCCACCGATCGCTTTCGCGCTCGGCTGCTGGCACTATTACCGGGCCGACGCAGTGCCCGCATCACCCATCATGCGAGATGTCATGGGGGGGGGAATACTCCTCGTACTTGCCGCACTCATCGGTATCGGGCTGCCGGTAGTCGTTCGCTCCCCCATACGATCCCAGCATTTCGACCTCGCGACGTTCCTACAGTTCGCGGCGAATGCACATCTCGATTTGCTCTCCTTGCCGATTTTTGCCGCCGGGATTCTCGTCCTCCTTTACGGTCTGGCAGCGCTCCGGTGGGCATCGCCGGCCATCGGCTATGGCTTTCTCGTTTGGCCCGTGCCGTACATCTTCCTCCTCGGACATTTCCTCCCCGTCGTCCTGGATGCGACCGTGCGTTTGGTGAACCGTTTGAGCGCGGCGCTGCCGCTTGGCGCGACAAGCGATCCGGGAGATGGGACGCTCTTTACCATCGCGACACCTCACGGGCCCCAGACGGTGAGCATCGGCTCGGCATGTTCCGGCTTTAATTCCTTTGTTGCCTGGCTGCTCTTTGGGGCGGCAATCTGCCTGGTGATGCGCGAGCGGCGAAGGGGAGGAGGGATGCTTCACCGCACGGCGCGCCTCATTTTCTGGCTCCTCATCGGCGCCATTGCCACATTCCTCTGCAATATCGCACGCATCACGTTGCTCTTCGCGGCCGTCCACCGCTCAGGACTCGACGGCACATTCGGCTGGATGCACGCGCTACTCGGCAACGGATTGTTTGCCCTTGTCGTGCTCGGCATGCTCGGCCTCTTAGTCCCGCTCGGCCTCGCGTTCCCACAGCCGATCAGGGCAACGCGTGATCCGTCATCTTCTGCTTCCGTCCCATCCTCCGCGCAGGCGTCTCTCCTCGCATTTGCCGCGCTCGCGCTGGTGACGGGGATGTTCCTCGATGTCAGTGCGCTCCGGCTCGTGCTCATGGTTCTCGCCGTGTTTCTTCTGTGCTGTTTCGCTCTGCTCGCTTTGTTCGCGCGCGCATATGCCACTGAGCACCAGCTCTCTCGACCGCGAGCGATCATCCTCGTGACCGTTGCCGCGGCCGCGGCAACGGTCACGTTCGCTCTGTTCTGGCATTTGAAGCACGCGCGCGCCGAACAATTGCCTTCCATCGGCTGGCGTATTGACATGGGCCAGCAGGCACTGGTGACCGGCCCGGCCCGGCGCATCGTGGCAGTCGTATGTGCGATTGGGGCAATTGCGACGGGGCGCTGCGCTGTCATCACATTGCGACGCCGCGCCGATGCAGCGCACAGAAAGGGTAGCGGGCTTGTTCCGGTATGGGGCGGGCCGGTGCTCGTGGCGGCAGCGATTATCGCGGCGACAATCACCCTCGACATCGCGACGGTTACCGTGGCTTCCTTTCGCGGCGGCCCCGCGAATGAGGTGGCGCTGATGGCCGACTTCGACGCCGCCTTGCCGAATCTCCCCGACGCGGAACGGAGTTTCGTGGAGGCGTACGACTGGCCCCGACAATCACTCGGGGCAACGGCGACGTACAACCGCTATCAGTACAGCTGGTCGGCTGAACGCCCCTTGTGGGTAGACGTCGTGACGACGCAGGACGCGGATGCGCTGGCGTACCACGATGTCCGCAGTTGCTACGCGTTCCATGGATTCATCGATCGTGGCACAGGGACGATCCCACTCGGAAACAGCGGCGAAACAGCGTGGATCATCAACTACATCAAGCCTGATGTGAACGAGGCGTGGAGCACCCTCTATTGGGAGCAGAGGATCACGCGGGGGGATAGGACGTTCTACCAACGGATTGTGCTCCTCTATTACCTCGATGGCGATGCATCCAACCTCCAATTCGGCCCGAACAATGCGCGCATGGCATCGTACGCCACGCGCCTACGGGATGGCCTTGCGACGCAATGAGCGCATCGCAGGCGCGTGGCGGGCGATTGATAGATTCATCAGACAGATCCTGGTCTCCCGTGGATGTTCCTGCTACCATCGCATGATGAATGAGAAGGGGCAGCCATGAATCCTACCGCACAACGCATCGCCGATACTCTCGCCGCTCTGGATGTCGAAACGGCGGTCATTGAGTTTGCCGAGAGCACGCGCACTGCAGAAGAAGCGGCTGCCGCGATCGGCACGCAGGTCGGGCAGATCGTGAAGTCGCTCGTCTTCATGGCGGGCGAGGCACCGGTGCTGGCATTGGTTTCCGGCACGAATAGGCTCGATCCAGCCCGCCTGCGTGAACAGACCGGCGATCCACCGCGCCGCGCCACCGCCGACGAAGTGCGCGCAGCGACCGGCTTCGCGATTGGCGGCGTTCCGCCCATCGGCCATCCGCAGCCGCTTCGCACTTTCATTGACCGCGACCTGACAGATTACGAGACGGTTTACGCGGCGGCGGGCACGCCGCATACCGTCTTCGCCATCACGCCCGCCGAACTGACGCGGATCACCGGCGGTCAGGTCATTGACCTCGCCGCCCGCCCTGCTGATTGACGCATGGCTATTCGACGCGCGGCGGCCCTTGCCGGATGCGGGCGTGCAGCTCGTCCGGACCGTTCGGGGCTTCCCACATCGCCTCCGTCCACCAGGTGGCGCCCGCTTCGGCAAACGGACGCACGATGGCCGCCGCCCGCTCCGGCTCTTCCCCCGGCGTTCGGCCCTCCGCCACAATATCGAACGGCGTCGCCGGATCGCGATGCGCCGCGCAATACGCCACCATCTCACGAACATCCGCCGGCGTGATCGGCGCCTGTTTGCCATCGGCATCGAGTTTGTTCGGGAGCAGCCCGTCATAGCGGAGCGCGCGTGCCATGGATTTCTCGCGCGGCCACGCCCCCACCACCCAGATCGGAATGCGCGGCGACTGGACCGGCGGTGGGAGGAAGGTCATCTCCTCGATGTGGTAATGCTCGCCGTGAAAGTGGAAGGGCTGACCGCTCCAGAGGCCGGTGAGAATCGCCAGGCCCTCGTCGAGCAGTTGCGCCCGCGTCTTGCGATCCGTCACTTCGCCGACTTTGCCGAACCCGCCGTCCTCCAGTGCCCCCAGGCCGACCGGCAGGATCAGCCGCCCATGGGAGAGATGATCCACCGTGACCGTCTCGCGCGCCAGTTTCCACGGACGCCGCCGCGAGGGCGGCGTGAGAATCGCGCCGATCCGCACGCGCTCGGTGCGCAGCGCCATTGCGCCAAGCACTACCCACGGATCGTATATCGGCCCCGCGGATTCGATGAAGATGCCGTCCCAGGTGAAAACGCCGTCCCATCCCGCCGCTTCTGCCTCCTGGGTGAGCGCGAGGATCGTTTCAAGATCGCCGCCGGGGATAACAAAGCCGTAGTGCATCGTCCACCTCCGATTGTCCTTCAATCAATCCATGACCCAGCCAATACAGCATACGTCGCGCTTCTTGACATGGTGTGTCATATTTCAGCGGGAGAATGGTGATGCACTGGCGATTGCCCCGACGTGAGGATGTTTCCGATGCGCGCCGACCGATTGCTCTCCATCCTTTTACTTCTGCAAACCCACCGGCGCATGACCGCGGGCGAACTGGCGCGGCGGCTGGAAGTGTCGGAGCGCACGATCTACCGCGATATGGACGCACTCAGCGCGGCGGGCGTCCCGGTCTCAATGTCGCGCGGGACGGGGGGCGGTTGCGTCCTGCCGGAAGGGTATCGCACCAATCTGACCGGCCTGAACGAGGGGGAGATTCAATCCCTCTTCCTCGCCACGCCCGCCCGCCTGCTCGCAGACCTCGGCCTGCGACAGGCCGCTGAGGGGGCGCTGATCAAGTTGCTCGCGGCGCTGCCCTCCGTCTCCCGGCGCGACGCCGAATACGCGCGCCAGCGCATCCATGTGGATGCGGCGGGGTGGCATCGCTCGGGCGAAGTCGTCGCGGCCCTCCCCGCCCTTCAGGAGGCGATCTGGCGCGAGCGCACGGTGCGCTTCACCTATGAGCGGAGCGACGGGGCGCGTGCGGAACGTCGCGTGGACCCGCTTGGCCTCGTTGCCAAGGGGCGCGTCTGGTATCTGGTCGCCGTGGCGGAGGGCGACATTCGCACCTATCGCGTCTCGCGGGTACGGGATGCCTGCGTGACCGACGAGCCGTATACGCGCCCGGAAGGTTTCGACCTGGCGACATATTGGGAGCAGTCATCCGCTGATTTTGTCGCCGCGCTGCCCCGCTATCCCGTGACTATGCGCGTGCCAATTGGGTTGCTCTCACCGATCAGAAGCACGCTGCCACCGGGCCGGATCGAGCAGACCGGCGAACCGGATGCGGAGGGGCGGATCACGCTTCGCGTGCGGTTCGACATCATGGAGGAAGCCGCCGGCTACATCTTCCGCTTCGGCACGCAACTGGAAGTGCTCGAACCCGTGGAATTGCGCGATTGGCTGGCGCGCACCGCGGCAAGCGTCGCCGCCTTCTCCGCATAAGGATGTGGCCCCGGTGGGAACAGGGGCCGGGGAGAGGGGAAGGAGTGAACGAGATCAGGAGTTGAAGAGCGGCAGCGCCTGATAGGGGCCGCCGGGCAGAACGTCCGTCGGGTCGAAACCGAGCCAGTTCTGGAGCATCGCCGCGTAGACCTGCCGAAAGTCCTGCTGCACCTTCAGGTTGCCGTTGTCGAGGTCCGTCAGGCTCGGCGTGTCACCGTAGACGCCGCCCTTGACGCTGCCGCCCATCACGAAGAGCGGAGCCGCGCTGCCGTGGTCGGTGCCGCGCGAGGCGTTCTC
>JAICJW010000596.1 GCA_025928215.1 Chloroflexia bacterium
TCGCCCTCCTTGGTGCCGGGCTTCTCGAACTTGGTCATCCCGACCCCGATCACGAACGTACGGTTGCTCACTGCGTCCCCTCCCCCGTTTGGCTGGCCAGCCAGTAAGTTAGCGGAGCATCAGAGGAGGCGGCGTTTTTCGCCCGGAATCTGAGGACGGGCGCCGCACTCGGCTACCGGCCCGGCGCGGTGATGCCGACAGCCTCCACGATCAAACTGATCGTCCTCGCCGAACTCTACCGGCAGGCTGAGGCGGGCGGCGTCCGCCTCGATGACCCGCTCGCCATTGATCCCGATGATCGGCGCGGCGGCTCCGGTATCCTCAAAGACCTTTCGCCCGATCTTCATATCACCGTCCGCGATCACGCGATCCTGATGACGGCGCTCTCGGATAACACCTCGACCGCCGTGCTCGTCCGGCTGCTCGGTTTGGCGCGCATCCTGCAATCGGCACGCGAATGGGGGATGACCGATACCAGCGCGACCTTCCGATCCGGGGCGATGCGGGAATATGCGACGAGTACGCCGCGCGACATCGTGCGGCTGCTGACCCTGATCGCGACGGACGCCATCATCTCGGCCGCCGCCTGCGCCGCGATGCGCGATATTCTCGTCACGCAGCAGTATCACGATCAGATTGGGCGCTACCTACCCTTCAATCCGTATGCCCGCAGCGGATACGCCCATCCGGGGCCGGTGATCGTCCGCAGCAAGAGTGGCTTCTCGGGGCCGGGTGGCGTGCGCGTGGATGCGGGGATCGTCGAGTTGCCGAACGATGTGCGCTACGTCCTCTGCGTAATGACCGAGGGCAGCAACGACCATCTCTATCAACCGGAGCACGATGGCGCGACGCTGAATGGCCGCCTCTCCCGCCTCATCTTCGATGCATGGTGGCCGGAGAGCATCCCGGTACCGACCGAGTAGCGGCGCGATCCTTGCGTGACCGTGGGCGGCGCCTTGTATGGCCCTCCATGAAGGACCGTTCACGCATACCGGAAGGAGCGCGCGATGGCTGAAGGAAAAGCATTCACGACCGAGCAGGCGAAGCGGATCGGTGATCAACTGGGCATTGACTGGAAGCAGGTTGATCTCGAAGAGTTCCGTATGGGAATGGCGGTCGAACTGGAGCATGGGACACACGACCCGAAAACGGATGTGACGCATGATGATCCGTTGCTGACGGGCAAGATTGCCTGGGCACACATCAATGAATTTTCGGACTACTACACGCGGCTTGAGAAGATGGAAGGCGAGGCGGAACGGTATTGGGCGGTTCAGAAACGAGATACACCCTAACGTGCACCGCCTCCGGCACGGCCGTTATCTCCCGGTGAGGTGCGCGACGATGGGCGCCATCGCTTCCATGTTTGCATCGGAGATGACGTAATACGAAAAGCCGTATTGCTCGCGTCGTGCCTGTAGTGTCTCGATGATGCGATCCACGGGGCCGATCAAATCTGATGGCATCGCGAGCACATCATCAACGGAGAGATCGCTCCAGCCGCGCGCTCGAATATGATCTGCTGCCGCGCGTTCGTGATCGTCGGCAATGATGACGTTGGGAACGAGGCTCAGTTCGATGTCGGCGAAA
>JAICJW010000311.1 GCA_025928215.1 Chloroflexia bacterium
ATGCTACCAGATATGGGCGAACTGATTTGCCCGGGATGCTGTCGCGCGTGGAGGGAATGATGGAAACCGTACGATCCGAGGGGCGGCTGGCGGGGAAATGGGCGCTCGTCACGGGGAGCACGAAGGGATTGGGGCAGACGACGGCGGCATGGCTCGCGCAAGAGGGCGCGAATATCGTCGTGCATGGCATGGAGGAAGAGCTGATCGCACCAGCAGTCGCGATCATGCGGAAGTACGGCGTTGACGCATGGGGGATGGCGGCGGACCTCTCGCACGTTGCGGAGATGCACCGGCTCGCGACAGATGTGCTCGCGCGGGTGCCGCACCTCGACATCCTCATCAACAACGCGGGCGGCTCCCGCGGGAGCCGGGGCAACTTCTGGGATGTCTCCGATGAGGGCGCGGAATGGACGATGAATGTCAACTGGCGGGCGACGTTCGTCCTCAGCCAGCACGCGGCACGGCAAATGATTGCGCGCGGCATCCCCGGCCGGATCGTCAACATCTCCACGATCGGCGCGCATTACAACCATCGGGAACGGCTCGTCTACAACGCGGCGAAGGCGGCGATTGAGGCGACGACGCGCAATATGGCCTACGAACTCGGGCCATATGGCATCGCGGTCAACTGCGTCGCCCCCGGCAATATGGCCGAGCGGCCCGGCGCGCCGCGCGATGAGGAGCGATGGCGCGAGCAGGCCGCACAGTGGATTCCGCTCGGGCGCGTCGGCACGGCGGAAGATATCGCCGCCGCCGTGCGATTCTTTTGCCTGCCAGAGAGCGCGTACACCACGGGGCAAACACTGCTCGTCACCGGCGGCTACGCGATGTATCTGCCGGGTGATTAAGGCGTGTGACGGATTGTAACGGCGGATTTCCTCGCCATTGCTCCATTGCCGCGTGCAACCATTCGGGTCGTCAGGCGTCCCGCGGGAGGCGTGTTGCTGGCGCGAATCGAAGCGAGGAGCGCCCAGACCGCGCTGAGTTGGACACCGAGGCTGAGGACGTGCAGGTCCTCAAAGAGGTTGTGGACGGCGACCGCGACGACGATCCCTACGCCGCCGAGGGCGAGGGCGCGCGCGAACGGATCGCTCGCCGTCCGCCGCACCGCGCTGACGCCCGTCACGAACACACCACCGATCAGCAGAAGATACGCCGCCAGCCCGATCACGCCCGTCTCCGCCGTGATGTGGATGTAATAGTTATGTGCGTGGACCTGCGACTTCATGAAGGGCGAGGTGTAGTACTTCGCGTCGTACTGCGCGCCATAGTTGCCGAGGCCGACCCCTTGCCAGGGGTGATCCTGGGCCATGCGAAGGCCGCCGAACCAGTAGGCCATCCGCTCCTTGACGGCGAAGTTTTCCGGTGTGATCGGCACCTTGGCATAATCGAGCAGGATGAGGCTGCTGCCGACGCTGCCGATCCGGTCCTGAAGCGTCTTCGGCAAGACGCCCGCGCCACCGAGCGCGAGCGTGACGATCAGCAGCCCGGTCGCCACGAGCGCGGTAATCGCCCACCGCCGCCCGGCAAGGAACATCATCACGAGGAATCCCACCGCCCCGCCGAGCCAGGCCCCGCGTGAGAGCGAGAGCGTGATGCCCGCCGCGAGCATCAGCGCCGTCACGCCCGCGCCCGCGAGCGCCGCCAGCAACCCGAGTAGCGGCAGGAGTGCGCGGCGTTCTTCCACGAGCGATCCGCCGCGCACCGCATACCACCGCCGCGCCGCCGCCGGGAGGGCGAAGAGCGCCCAGAGCGAGAGGGTCACGGCGAGGGGGATCGTCATTTCGAGGTATCCGGCATAGGAGTTCGGGCGACCGAAGGTGCCAAAGGAGCGCGCGATGCCGCCGACGAAGAAGGAGAGATTGCCGAGGCCAAGTTTACTCTGCACCGTGCCGATGAACGCTTCCCCGCTCGCGCCGACGAAGAGGCAGGCGACCAACCCTGCCCAATCGCGCCGCGTGCGGAGCGTGTCCCGCGCGATGACGTAGATCGCCAGCGCCTCGCCCCAATGGAAACCCTCGGTGAGCGTCGCCTTGATGTCCCCCGCGACGCGGCCCGAGGCGAGGATAGCGACATAAAAGAGGGCAAAGCGCCAGACATTCGCGTCCCGCAGCACATCCCAGCGCGCCCCTCGCAGCAGTTTCCCCGCCGCCCACGCGCCGAGGACGAGCAAAAATGCTCCCTGCGTCGCCGTCAGCCCCTTGAGCGACCCGTATTGCTGCACCGGCACGGAGAGCACGGCGAGATAGAGGCCGTAGCGCGGTTCGGCTAGTGTGAGCAGCACAATCGCGCCGCCGATGACGAGCGCGACCGCCGCCATCGGCCCGAGGTTCGCCAGCAGCCAGAGCGCGACGAGCGTCAATACCGCCATCAGCACAGGCGGCGCGAAGGGGTAGCCGCGCATCTCCTCGATCCATTGGCCCGGCTGTGTGCGATGGAGCGGAACGGGAAACTGCATGGGAAAGACCCTCACCCCAGCCCCCTCTCCATTGCGATGGCGAGAGGGAGTGTTACAGAATAGATTCGTTCCCCTCCCCGCTCCATCGCCTCGAAATCACGGAATACGCGAGTTCTGTTCGGCGATGGAGCGGGGCCGGGGGTGAGGCTTGCCGACCGCCTCCCGATCCTCAGTCCTCAGTCCTCAGTCCTTCGTTCCTGAGGACCTTTTCGAAATAGGGGATCGTCAGTCGAAGCCCCTCATCGAGCGTGATGGTCGGTTCCCAGCCAACGAGCGCCTTCGCCTTCGTGATATCCGGGCAGCGGCGGTTCGGATCGTCACCCACCGCCGTTGGCCGCTCCACGAACGGCGCCGTCACGCCCGTCACGCGCAGAATCGTTTCGGCGAGGTTGCGGATCGTCCGCTCATCCGGGTTGCCCAGGTTGATGACCTCGCCCTTCGCCCGCTCCCCCTCCATCACCGCCAGCAGCCCGCGCACGAGATCGTCCACGTAGCAGAAGGCGCGCGTGCGCTCCCCGCCGTCGTAGAGCGTCAATGGCTCGCCGCGCAGAGCCTGGCTGAGCAGGTTGGGAATTACCCGCCCGTCGGCGATGTCCATGCGCGGCCCGTAGGTGTTGAAGATGCGCACGATGCGGATGTCCTGCCCATAGAGGCGGTGGTACTCCATCGTCAGGGATTCCGCGAATCGCTTGCTCTCGTCATAGCAGGAGCGCGGCCCAACGGAATTGACGTAGCCCCGATAGGTCTCCTTCTGCGGATGCTCCTGCGGATCGCCATACGCCTCGCTCGTCGAGGTGAGCAGCAATCGCGCTCCCTTTGCCTTCGCAAGTTCGAGCAGATGATAGGTGCCGAGCGAATTCGTCAGATGCGTCTCGATCGGATGGCCACGATACCCCTCCGGGCTGGCAGGGGAGGCGAGGTGATAGATGCGGTCAATCGGGCCGGGATCGGGGAGGGGCTGGACGATGTCGTGCCGCACGAAGGTGAAGCCGGGCGCTTCGCCGAGATGGGCGAGATTCGCCATCGTACCCGTGATCAGATTATCCCAGACGATCACCTCAGCGCCGCGCGCGAGCAAGGCATCCGTCAGATGCGACCCGATGAATCCCGCCCCACCTGCCACCAGTATCCGCACCTTCGCCCCTCTTCTCTCGTTAACTCAGCACGCAGCACTCCGCACTTCGTTATCCTACACGGGATGACGGCCCCCGGCGAGTGGGGGCGTCGTGCGCGTCGTCGTGGGATTGGCGAGCGCCGGTTCGCTTGTGCGCTGTCGCAATGTGGCGGGCGCGCGCCGTGGCCCGTCGGGCAGCCCCGGGTCCTCCGCCGGCCAGTCCATCGTGCCGACACGGATGATGAGGATGGCGAACCAGAAGCCGTACGCGAGCATATGCAGGAAATAGTCCTGATCCACCATGCCATGCACCGTGAAATCCACGAGTGCGCCCGTCGCGCCGATGACGAGAGCGAAGCGGAGCAGGTCGCCTTCCGCCTTGCGCCGCATCGCCACGCGCCAGCCGCGCACCATGAAGGGGATGAGCGTGAAGATCAGCCACGCAAGGCCGAGCAGGCCGAGACGGACATAAAAATCGAGAATCAGGTTGTGCGGGTGGGAGGTAAACCGCTCCTGCCAGGCATCCGGCGAGATGTAGCGCGGATACTGCGAGACGAACTGATCGAGGCCAACGCCCCACGCAGCGTGATCGCGCAACATCCGCGCCGCCGACGCCCAGATGTTGAGCCGCAGCCCGTCACTGCCACTTGCGGGATGAATAATCGAGGTGAACCGCTCGATCCCCGTCGCGAACGCCGCGATGCCAACCAGCGCGCCCGCCGCGATGTAGCCGACGATCAATCGCCGGCTGCCCGTCGCGCAGATCAGCAGCAGCAGCGCCGCCGCGACGCCAATATAGCCACCGCGCGAGAAGGAGAGTCCGATCCCGCCGAGCATTATCACCGTCGCGGCGAGATACGCCCATGTTCGCCATGAGCGCGGCACGAAGAAGACATACGCCGCCGTGATCGGCACGATCCGGCCGAGATAGAGGGCGAGTTCGTTCGGGTGGTGAAAAACAGAGCGGACGCGCCGCACGCCCTCGACATCGAGGCCGCCGCCGCGCGCGAACTGAAGATAGGCAATGAGCGAGATAATCACGCCGGAGATGATGACAGCGTCTATGCCGAGCACCATCAGTTGGAACATGATCCGGCGGCGTTCGCTCCCCTCCAACAAGGCGGCGGCGAGCAGGAAGAGCACGACGGGAAAGAGGATTGTCATCCGGAACTCACGGATACTGTTGCCCCGAAACTCCGCGTCCGCGACGGTGAAGAGCGAGAAGAGACCGAGGATGAAGAGCGAGAGCGCCGCCCAGGTGCCGGGCTGCCAGAGGAAAGCCATCAGGTCTGTCGGGAAGGCGCGGACGCGCTCGCGCGTCCACGTCTCCTCGACGACCGCCGCCGAGAGTTTGCCAATCGCGGGCAAGTAGGCGGGGATCGCCGCCAGCGCGACATGCCCGAGCGTCGCGAGCAGCGCCACACCGATCAGCAGCGCCGTGCGGTCGAGATGGAGATGCGCGGCGGGCGAGGTGACATCGTGGAAGGGGAATGTGACGGGGATGACCATGACGACGAGCGCGGGCCGCCGCAACCCGATCACCCCGACGATGGCAAGCGGCAGGAGCGCTGCGAGCGTGGATGGGACGAGAAAGAGCAGCAGCACCGCCGCGCCGAGCGGCCAAAGTAGCGGCTCGCGGTAGACCCCGGAGGCGAGGCGAAGCGCTCTGCTCATCGGGTTAGCACCTCACGCATCGCCGTCATGCGCCGCGCGCGGTTGCGCCGCAGGGCGTCGTCGCCCGCGCCCAATAGTTCGGCGATCACCGCGCTGATCGCGCCCGCGCCGATCAGGATGACCCCGAGCGTCAGGAGCGGCAGCACCCAGCCAAAGGGCGCACGCCGCTGAACGAGGAAACTACCGAGGCGCACCGCGCCATCGGTGGCACGCAGC
>JAICJW010000430.1 GCA_025928215.1 Chloroflexia bacterium
ATCCGCGCCGACGACATCGGTCGCGACGGATTGCACGAGCGCGGCCATCCGGGGTTCATTGACCGTTGGCGGCACGACGCGGCGCATCTTCACGTCCGCCGTCGCGCGCATCCCCTCGGCAATTGACGAGACGAGCGCGGGGATACGCGCCGCCAGTCTGTCGCCGATTTCCAGATCGAAATAGCGCGTCGTGCCATTGAAGGTCGCGGTGTCCGCGATGACGTTCGCCGCCGTGCCGCCCGCGTGCAATGTCGCCACCGTGACGACGGCGGGCGAGATCGGGGCAACTTCCCGGCTGACGAGCGTCTGAAGCGCATTGACGCACGCGACCGCGACGACGAGCGCGTCTACCGTCAGATCGGGCATCGCGGCATGCCCGCCCTTGCCCTGAATTGTCACATCGAAGACATCGCCCCCCGCCATCATTGGGCCGGGGAAGACGGTGACCGTCCCGAGCGGCACATCCTGCATGACATGGAGGCCAATCGCCGCGTCCACATGCGGATTTTCGAGCACGCCCGCCGCGACCATCTTTTTCGCGCCGCCCCGGCCCTCTTCCGCCGGTTGGAAACAGAAGACGACCGTACCCGCCAGTTCGTCGCGATGGCGCATCAGGACGCGGGCAGCGGAGAGGAGGATTGCCGTGTGGGCGTCGTGGCCGCAGGCGTGCATCGTCCCCGCCGTTTGGGAGCGGTATTCGACGGCGTTCTCCTCCTCGATTGGCAGCGCGTCCATATCCGCCCGGAGGAGAATCGTCTTCCCCGGTTTACCGCCGCGCAGCACCGCCTTGACGCCCGTCACCGCGATGCCGGTTTCGATCTCGTCGAAGCCGAGGGCGCGCAGCCGCTCGACAACGATGCCGCTCGTGCGCACTTCCTCCAAGCCCATTTCGGGGTGCATATGGAAATCGCGCCGCGTCGCGATCAATTCCGGCTCCCACTCCGCGATTTCGTCCCGCACCGTCGTTGTTGTTGCCATCGTTGTTCGTCTCCATTCTCCGCGTTGGTTTGTCAGCGGCGCGATCATATCACGCATGGTGGCGTAGGCTTCAGCCTGCGACCCTGCCGGTGAAGGTTTCGCAGGCTGAAGCCTACGCCATTGCTGGTTGTTGCATGCCGTTCCCGCGCGTTGCATCATGCACGGGCCAACGAATGGGGGTATGCGGAAGGAGCAGGTAATGACGCACGACACGACGGGGCGGCGGATGAAACTCGGGGTGATGCCCTCGCTGAAGGAAGCGTCGCTCAATGGCGGCACGCCGCGTTACCGCGAGATCGAGGCGATGGCGAAAGCGACGGAAGCGGCCGGTTTCGATTCCTTCTGGCTCGCTGATCACGTCATCTTTCGGTCGCCGGAGGGGGAGAACGCCGGTTGCTGGGAGGCATTCACCTTCTTGAGCGCGCTCGCCGCCATGACCGCTCGCATCGCGCTCGGCCCGCTCGTCGCCTGCACCTCGTTTCGCAACCCGGCGCTGCTGGCGAAAATGGCGGACAGCCTCGATGAGATCAGCGGCGGCCGATTCATTCTCGGCCTCGGTAGTGGCTGGAATGAGCCGGAGTACACGATGTTCGGCTGGCCCTTCGATCACCGCGTCGGTCGGTTCGAGGAGGCGATGCAGATTATCGCGCCGCTCCTGCGCACGGGGCGCGTGGACTTCCACGGGGACTATTACGATGCCACCGATGCCGTACTGCGCCCGCGCGGCCCGTCACCGAACGGCCCGCCGCTGATGATCGGCGGCACGCGCCCGCGCATGCTCCGCCTTACCGCCCAGTACGCCGATATCTACAATACGGATACCGTCTTCACGGCGGAGCGCGTCACCGAACTCTGGACGAATGTGAAGGAAGCATGCGCCACGGTCGGGCGCGATCCGGCGACACTCGAACTGACCTCTTTCACCTCGGTGCGCGTCCTCCAGCCGGGTGAATCGGCGCAACCAGATGAGCAGGCCATCGTCGGCACGGCGGAGGAAGTCGCCGCCGAACTCGCGCGCTTCGCGGATGCGGGCGTCACGCACTTGATCCTGCGCTTCGAGCAGCTCGGCGTGGCGGGCATCGAGCGGTTCGCACCCGTGATGGAGATGCTGTAGAAACAGGGTGGAGCAGGCTTCAGCCTGCAATCCCCAGACGACAGGCTGAAGCCTGCTCCACCGGGGAAATTCAGTTCATCAACGCGAAGAGCGTTGTTACCGTCCGCCAGTTCCGCCCGGTGCTGATCGCGGCGAGTTTCGTGTCGAAGTAGCCGTTGGTCAGTTTCGTTCGCCCCGCGCCATTCGGCAACCGAAGGTAGATCTCCTGACCGCGCACGGCGAACGCGTCCGGCGGGGACCGGTCGGGATCGAGAGCGGCGACCCGGCGTGCATCCGGCGCTTCCGCGAGGAAGAGGACATGCAACGCATCTTCGGCGGCACCCTCGGCGATGTACGGATTATGCCGGATGACGTCACCCAACTCTTCCGCCGTTCGCAGCACCAGCGGCACCCGATAGCCGAAGCGCTCGGCAATCTGCGTGGTGATGAGACCGGAAAGCGGCGCGACAGTGGCGGGGTCCGCGCTGAAGATGACATTGCCACTTTGGATATAGGTACGCACATCGCGGCATCCCGCCTGGGTGAACAGGTCGCGTAGGTCGTGCATGGGAAGTTTGTTCTTCCCTCCCACATTGATGCCGCGAAGAAGGGCGAGATAGATTGCGGACATCGCCAAAGCCTTCCATCTATCAATCGTGAGGGAGCGCTGCATCCGCGACTTCAGCCTGCGCATGGGTCACAGGCTGAAGTCTACACGATTGGCGTGAGCGCACATCGCCTCAGCGCACGCAGAGGGTACCGCCGTAATAGCTGTCTATGCCGGTAAGCAGGTAGAATTCCGCCTGATCGTAGGTCGCGCAGGTCACGCGGCGGGCCTCGACAACACCCGTCGGGGCGATCAGTCCGAGCGCCAGCATGGCCACGCAGAGGACGATGCCAATACGCCGCTTGAGAGAACCGAACCGTGCCATTATCGTGCCCCTTTCCGTTCCGTGCTATATCCGCGATATGTCCTCGGCGCGCCTTCAGAATGGGGACGACAGAGGGGCGAGGAATGTTCCATCTAATGAATCGGTTTCGGGTCCGGGTCCCACGTCGTGGGGATACCTTCAGCCCCGGCATATCCTTGCTGCGACTGGCGATATGCTTCAGTGACGACCCGCACCGCCTCAGCAGGATCATCCGTCACTTTCAGAAGATCGAGATCGGGCGGGTTGATCTTCCCTTCCGCGAGGACGGAGGCGGAAATCCAATCGAGCAACCCCTGCCAGTAGGCCCGCCCAAAGAGGACGACGGGGAATATGCCGAGTTTTCCCGTCTGGATCAGTGTCAGGGACTCGAACAACTCATCCAGTGTGCCGAAGCCACCGGGAAAGCAGATGAATCCCTCGGCGTACTTCACGAACATCGTCTTGCGAACGAAGAAATAGCGGAAGTTGAGCGCGAGATTGACATAGCGGTTCAACCCCTGCTCGAAGGGCAGTTCGATATTCGCGCCGACGGAGACGCCGCCCGCGCCCATCGCCCCCCGGTTCGCCGCCTCCATGATGCCGGGGCCACCGCCGGTGATCGTCGC
>JAICJW010000591.1 GCA_025928215.1 Chloroflexia bacterium
GCGACGCAGGAGAGCGGATCCTCCGCGACGTAGCAGGGGACGCCCGTCACTTCGGTCAGCAGCTCGTTCAAATTGCGCAGCAGCGCGCCGCCGCCCGTCAGGATCATGCCCTTGTCAATGATGTCGGACGAGAGTTCGGGCGGGGTCTCTTCGAGGACGTTGCGCACCGCGCCGATGATCGCTTCGAGCGGTTCGGTCATCGCCTCGGTCACTTCGGTTGCGTGGATCTGGATCGTGCGCGGTAATCCGGCGACCTGATCCCGCCCGCGTACGTCCATCACGACATCTTCGTCGAGGGGCATCGCGCTGCCCATGAGGATTTTGATCTCTTCCGCCGTCCGCTCGCCGATGGCGAGATTGTATTTCCGCTTGATATAGTTGGCGATCGCGTCATCGAACTTATTGCCGCCGACGCGAATCGAGCGGGCAACAACGATCCCGTTCAGAGAAATGACCGCGACTTCCGTCGTGCCGCCACCGATGTCAATGACCATGTTGCCCGACGGATCGGCAACCGGGATGCGCGCGCCAATCGCGGCGGCAAGCGGTTCCTGGATGAGATATGCCCGGCGTGCGCCTGCCTGCAAGGCCGCGTCGCGCACCGCGCGCGTCTCCACGCCCGTCACGCCCGCCGGGATGCAAATCATGACTTCTGGCTTGACGAGTGAGAAACGCCCGCAGGATTTCGTGATGAAGTACTTCAACATCTCCTGCGTGACGACGTAGTCCGCAATCACGCCATCCCGCATGGGCCGCACAACCTCAATGGTCTCCGGGTGCCTGCCAATCATTTCACGCGCTTCAAGGCCAACGGCCTTCACGCGCCCGTCCCGCGTGCCAATCGCGACCACCGATGGTTCGTTGATGACGATGCCCCGCCCACGCATATAGACCAGGACGTTTGCAGTGCCCAGGTCAATGCCAATTTGTTTTGGCAAGGAAGATACCCCTTCATTTGCTGTCGCCCGCACGCCCGCGACCATGCTCGTGAGCCGTCCGTCAGTATACTCGACATAATCACAAGGGAGAATGGGGTATGCATGCTCCGAAAGAACCTCACCCCCCGATCCTCAGCGCGCATTCTGCCGGATGAGCGGCGGCGTTGGCCGATGCGAATGCGCACCATCGCCCGGCGCAGCGCCGCTTCCGCGCGGGCAGCGTCCATCTCGCTCCGGCTTCCCGCGAGCCGTTCCTCGGCGCGGCGGCGCGCTTCTTCCGCCCGCGCGAGATCAATCTCCTCGGAGCGCTCTGCCGCGTCGGCAAGGACGAGTACTTTTTCTCGTGTCACTTCCATGAAGCCACCGGTCACGAGCAGGCTGGTCTCTTCGCCGCCGCGCTTGACGCGCATCTCGCCAGGCTGGAGCGTCGTGATGAGCGGGACGTGCTCCGGCAGGATGCCGAGCACGCCATCCGTGCCGGGGGCAACGACCATATCCACGCCCTCCTCCTGGAGGACGACGCGATCGGCGGTGACGAGTTCAAAGTTCAGTGTCGGCATCCCTACCCCTTTACGCGTTCGCCAACCCCTTGGCCTTCTCGACGGCCATGTCAATTGTGCCGACGTTGTAGAAAGCTTGTTCCGGCAGCGCGTCGTGCTTGCCGTCGAGGATTTCGCGGAAGCCACGCACCGTCTCTTCGCGCGAGACATAC
>JAICJW010000179.1 GCA_025928215.1 Chloroflexia bacterium
ATTGATCACCGGCGGCCCGGCGGCGGCACCGGCGCTCCATCCCTTCCGCGCCACCCGCTGGGCGGAGAACGACCCGATCGGCACGCAGTACGCGGCAGGTGTCCTCGCCTGATTTCCCGATGTGCTTTGCCCCACGGTCAGTTACGCCATCGTTACGGAATGAGATCCTTTGCGGTATCACGTGCAATTCCGCGATACTTCCCATAAGAATGAAAGTGATGGATGGAGATGGGTGTCCACAACCCCGAAATCGCGGAAGAGATCGCGCAGGAGACCTTCATGCGCGTCTGGCGCGGCGCGCACTTCCAGAAACTCGCTATCCTCGCGTGGCAGGAGCCGTTTGAACGATAGCGAGCGATGGGGTAGGCAAACCCGTTGCGCCGTGCTACACTCGCGGCCATAACGTACGTGCGGTATCGAACCAGCGGACGTCGGTGTTCATGGTCCGGGGAGGAAATACGCGATGGCCTATATCATTGCTGAACCGTGTATCGGAGTGAAGGACGCGTCCTGTGTCGAGGTCTGCCCCGTGGACTGCATCCACGCGACGGACAGCGACGATATGTACTACATTGACCCGAACGAGTGTATCGACTGTGGCGTCTGCGCGCCGGAATGCCCGGTCGAGGCGATCTTCTTCGAGCCGGACCTGCCGGACGAGTGGAAGCGGTTCATCCAGATCAACGCCGACTACTTCAAAAAGTAAGAGCGATTCCTCACGCCGCCCCTGATCAGGGGCGGCAATTTTTCGTTTTCCCATCCGCAATCGCCGGCTTGCGGCACTCCCCACAAAAGGAGTGGCCCGCGTAATTGTGGGCTTTTCCGTTGCCCCACCGTGATGCCCATGATACGCTCTCCCCCAGTGCATCACCTGTGTGTCACTGCCTACACGGAGGGAAAAATGAGCGACACCGCCTGTGACGCCTACCTGAAGGAACACGACGCGCGCCACCTGGAAGAATTGCAGACGCTCCTCCGCATGCCGAGCATCAGTAGCCTGCCCGAACACCGGGAGGACATGCGCCACGCGGCGGAATGGGTCGCGGATCAACTGCGGACGCTCGGCGCGCGCGATGTCGCGCTCCTGACGACGAACGGCAACCCGGTCGTCTACGGTCTCTGGCCCGCTCCGGCGGGCGCGCCGACGGCGATTCTCTATGGCCATTACGATGTGCAGCCGCCCGATCCGCTCGACCTCTGGGAGACCCCGCCCTTCGAGCCGACCGTGCGGAACGGGCGGCTCTACGCGCGCGGCGCGGCGGACGACAAGGGCAATATGTTCGCGGCGATCAAGGGGATCGAGGCGTATCTCGCCGTCCACGGCAGCCTGCCTATCGGCCTCAAATGCATGTTTGAGGGTGAGGAGGAGATCGGCTCGCCGAACCTGCACCAGTTCGTCCGCGACAATGCCGCCCTGCTCGCCGCCGATTTCACCCTCTCGGCGGACGGCGGTAGGTGGGGGCCGGACAGCCCCTCGCTGACCGTCAGCGCGAAGGGAATCGCCGCCTGTCAGATTGACTTGCGCACCGCCAATACGGACCTCCACTCCGGTCAGCACGGCGCGGCAACCCCGAATGCCGTCGAGGCGCTCGCCCGCCTCGTCACGACGATGCACGACGACGCAGGCCGCGTGACCGTCGCGGGTTTCTATGACCCCGTCCGCGACCTGACGGCGGCGGAGCGGGCACAGATCGCCGCCGTCCCGTTCGATGAGGGGGAATACCAGAAAGAACTTGACCTTCCCGCCCTCTGGGGCGAGCCGGGATATACCGTTAATGAGCGGCGCGGCGCACGCCCGACCCTCGACCTGAACGGCATCTGGGGCGGCTTCACCGGCGAGGGATTGAAGACGGTCACGCCCTCCGAGGCACACGCGAAGATCACCTGCCGCCTCGTTCCGAATCAGGAGCCGGACACGGTCCTGGACGCGATCGAGGCGCATATGAAGGCGCACTGCCCGCCCGGCGCGACGGCAACCCTGCGCCGCTTCCCCGGCGCGGCCCGCCCGTTCAGCATTCGCATGGACCATCCGGCCCTGCAGGCGGCGCGCGGCGTCCTCGCGGACCTCTACGGCAAGGAGCCACTCGTCATTCGTCTCGGCGGCACGCTGCCCATCGCGGAGACGCTGCAAACGACTATCGGCGCGGATATGGTCTTCTTCTCCTGGGGCATGCCGGGCGATCAAGTCCACGCGCCGAACGAATCCTATCTGCTCGACGCCTTCATGATGTCCCGCCGCGCCTACTGCGCCCTCTTTCCCGCCCTCGCCGCGGCGTACCGAGAAACCAAATGAACCGCAGAGACGCAGAGGGCGCAGAGAAAGAGAGAAAATTCTTGTTTCCTTCCCTCTTTTCCCTCTCTGCGTCTCTGCGGCTCAATCGTTCTCCGTATCGGAGGGGATGATGATTGAGCGACGGGTGGCAGTGCTGGGTGGCGGGAATACGGGGTTCGCGCTGGCGGCGAATTTGCAGTTGCGCGGCTTCGCCGTGACGTTGTGGGAGATTCCCGAACACGGCGGGACGCTCGCGCCACTGAAGGACGGGGCGATCCGCCTCACCGGCGTCGCGGAGCAGGGAACGGCGCAGATTCACTATGTCACGACGGACATCGCGGAAACGATGGCCGCGAATGATCTGCTGCTCGTGCCGGTGCCATCGTACGCGCACCGGGCGTTCGCCGCCGCGTGCGTGCCACACTTGCGGCCGGGGCATGTCATCGTGCTAACGCCGGGGAATATGGGCACGCTCGCCTTCGCGGCGGCGGCCCGCGCGGCAGGGAAACTGGACGGCGTCGTCGTTGCGGAGGCGGACACGGCGCCCTATGTCTGCCGCAAACTTGCGCCGGACCACGTCCACATCTGGGGCGTCGTCTCCGGCCTCGGCGTTGCCGCCTTCCCCGCGCAAGAGAATGGTCGCCTGCTCGAATTGCTGGCGGACCTCTTTCCCGGCGTACGTGCGTATCCGCATGTCGTCGCTTGCGGCCTCTCGGCAGGCAATCCGATCCTTCACCCCGCCGGGGTGCTGCTGAATGCCGGGCGCGTCGAGTACGCGCGGGGTGATTTCTATTTCTACGAGGAGGGTGTGACGCCCGGCGTCGTGCGGGCGATCAAAGCGGTGGACGCCGAGCGGCTCTCTCTCGGCACGCGGCTCGGCCTCCGTTTGGAGCCTGTCGAGGAGATCTACTGGCAGGGTGGCTTTGGCCCGCGCGGCGATCTCTGGGCGACGATCAACGGCAGCCGGATGCTCACGCAACTGCGCGCCCCCGGCTCACTGGACAGCCGCTGGCTCCTCGAAGACATCCCCTACGGCATCGCAACATGGTCGGCCCTCGGCACGCAATTTGATGTCCCGACACCGGTGATGTCGGCGCTCACCGATCTCGGCACGGCGGTCACGGGTCAGGACCTCCGCGCCGCCACCCGCACCCCCGCCGATCTCGGCATCGCGCACTACGATGACAATGCCCTGGCGCACTACCTGACGACGGGCGAAACTAATTGAACCGCAGAGACGCGGAGGACGCGGAGAAAACGCGAAGAAGAAGAGGTAAGATAGAAGAGACAGACCTTTGAGAGCATAACGGGCCTCCGATTATTCCCTTCGTTCTTCTCTTCCCTCTCTGCGTCCTCTGCGTCTCTGCGGTTCAATCGTTTTCAGGAGGTGATGGCATGCAGTACCGGACACTGGGCAAGACGGGCGAGCAGGTGAGCGCGATCGGGTTGGGCGGGGCGCACATCGCGCGACCGCAGGACCCGGCGGAGACGACCCGGTTGATCCATGCCGCGATTGATGGCGGCCTGACCTTCATGGACAACTGCTGGGATTATCACAGCGGGCAGGCCGAGGTGAAGATGGGCCATGCCCTGCGCGGCGGCTACCGCGAGCGCGTCTTTCTGATGACGAAGATTGACGGCCAATCGCGCGAGGCCGCCGCCGCCCAGATTGACCAGTGCCTCGAACGATTGCAAACCGACCACATTGATCTGATGCAACTGCATGAGATGATCCGCATGGACGACCCGGAGCGCGTCTTCGCCCCAAACGGCGCGATCGAGGCGCTGGTCGCGGCGCGAGCGGCGGGCAAAATCCGCTACATTGGCTTCACCGGCCACAAGAACCCCCACATCCACCTGAAGATGCTCGATCAGGGGTTCGACTTCGATACCGTTCAGATGCCGCTCAATGTCATTGACTACCATCACAACAGTTTTCAGGCATTGGTGCTGCCCGTGCTCGTCGAGCGCACTATCGGCGTACTCGGCATGAAGCCGCTCGCCTCCGGTCGCCTCCCCAAAGAGGGGACGATCACCGCTGAGGAATGCCTGCGCTATGCGCTCACCCTGCCCACCTCCGTCGTCATCACCGGCTGCGAGAACGCGCGCGATCTGGAGCAGGCGCTCCGCGTCGGCGACACCTTTCGTCCGTTTAGCCGCGCCGAGATGGACGATTTGCAGCGGCGCGCCACCGCCGTGGATGGTGCGGACGGCGGCATGATCGAAGGCTGGAAGACGACCGAGGATTTCGACGGCACCGTCAAGAACCCGCACTGGATGACGACCGCGAGCGTCACGGCGTAGATTGTCGCCCTCCTGCCGTCTTATGCGCGCGCCCATTGCCCCGCGCTCGTTCCCGCACGGCGACCGAAGACCGCGCCGCTGGTGAGGCCGCTCCCGCCGGGGTAGTTCGAGAAGAAGAGGCCGCCGACCAATTCCCCGGCGGCATGGAGGCCGGGGATCGGGCGATCCGCGCGGTCGAGGACGCGGGCGCCACTGTCCACCTTGACGCCGCCGAAGGTGAAGGTGATCCCGCAGGTGATACCGAAGGCAAGATAGGGCGGCGTGTCGAGCGGCAGCGCCCAATTGCTCTTTGGCGGCACGATCCCGACGGTCCGCACGCCGTCCTTGATCGCCGGGTTGAAGTCGCCGGGCTGGATGGCGGCGTTGAAGGCGGCCACCGTTTCGTCCAGCGCGTCGGGGTTCAGGCCGAGGCGCGCGGCGAGATCGCGGATCGTCCCCGCTTCATAGCGCGAGACGCCGGGCGCGGTGTACTCGTCCTGCCGAAGCAGCGGGTCTGTCTTCGCGTCGAAGAGCTGCCAGGCGATGGCGCCGGGTTGCTTGAGAATTTCCGCGCCGTACTTCGCGTAGGTGTAATTACGGAAATCCGCGCCCTCATCGAGGAACCGCTTCGCGTCGCGGTTGACGACGATACCGATGGGATAGGACTGCTTCGAGAAGCGGTGCGCGATCTCGCGGTCGCCGGTCGGCGGTGCGCCCGCGTCCCACTGGATGGCGTGGCAACCGCTCCAGTGGCCGTAGGGTTGCGCGCCCGCGTCCAGCGCCATCTGGAGGACTTCGCCGGTGTTGTACGGCGTGCCGCGCACCTTCGCGACATCCCAGTTCGGCCCGAGGTAGGCGGCGCGCCGCATCGGGTCCGCCTCAAAGCCGCCGCTTGCCAGCACCACCGCCCCCGCCGCGATCTGCTCGCGCCCGTCCGGCCCATCCACGATGACGCCCGTCACCGCGCCGCGATCGTCCCGCAGCAACCCGACGACCGCGCTGTCGTAGCGAATGGCGATGCCGCTGGCAAGCGCGGCGGCGGTGTGCTGGGCGATCAGCCCCTTCCCCTCACCGACGGTGCCGAGCGGCAGGTTGCCGAAGTAGCGCGATTTGCCCGCCACGCGGAACGACTGCCGCTCCTCCATCAGTTTCCAGCGGATGCCCTTCGCATGCATCCACCGCACGACCGCCGCCGCGTCATGGACGAGGATTCCGGCCAGCGCGCGGTCGCATCGCCCGTCCGTGACGCGCACCATATCGGTCATGAACTGTTCCGGGCTGTAGGGAGGCAACTCAACTTCCGCCGCTTGCGCGTCGGTCAGGTCATCGAGGATCGGGCGCAGATCGTCGAGCGAGCGGAACGTCGTCCGCGTCGCACCCGCCGTGAAGTAACTGTTCCCACCGGCCCAGGCGCGTGGCGCTTTCTCGACGATCAGCACGCGCTCGCTATGCTCCCGCGCCGCGTGCGCCGCGCAAAATCCGGCATTCCCGCTCCCCACCACGACGACATCGTACCGCTCGGACATTGCTCCTCCCATTGATAGCCAGCGATCGGCAGAAGAAAGCGCCATGCCGCCGGGCAGTCAGTATAGCAGGGCAAAGGCAGCGAACTCAGCCCTCGGTCCCTTAAATGGAGGGTGGCGACGCTGGAGGGGCGCCGCCACCGAGGCATAGGGACAGGGCAGAAGAAGTGTACTGTGTGGGACCCGCTACCACCGTCTCAATGCACCGTCGCGGAGCGTCGAGCGCGTGGGACGCATGGGCGCGCTGGGGAGCGCGACGCGGGATTTTGGGACCATTTCATCGAGCATTCCGGTCATCTTCAGCATGACGGGCGATCACCGTGTGTCGTCGTTCATCCCGCCGTTACCGCTTCCTCCTCACCGACCACGAATGCCATTCACTGACAATAACGGCATGGATGTCGAAAATGTGACGGCCATGCAGATTTTCTCTCCGATTCCATCTTTGCAGAGGGTGGAGCACCGATCGCAAACGCGATGTTACCCCTTGAGGTCCTGCTCGAACTCCTTGCGAATCTGGTCGCCGCCGCGCGTCTTCCAGTCCCTGACATATTGATCGAGCGCGGTGAGTGGGTCCCGGCCGGTGATGATTGCGGTCAGGCGGTCGGTGCCGAGTTGGTTCAGTTCGACGGACTTCGCGGCATTGGTCGGTGAAAAGGCAGTCAGCGCGGGGTTATCAATACCGAGCGCGCCGATCCGTGTCGCCGCGTCTTGCAGATACTGGGCATCTCCGGGGTCGCTCGGATAGTAGAAGACAGGCGGCGGGACAACGACCGTGCCGAGTTCGCCGATCTCCGCGCGGCCACGATCATTGAGGATGCGCGTGCCGTCCGGCTGAACAGTGTGATGGACGCCCTCGATGCCGAAGGTGAGGAAATTGTACTCCACGCTGCCGAACGGCGCGCTGAAGTAATCGAGCAGGCGGAGCAGTTCCTTGACGCGTTCCGGGTCCTTGCCGTCTTTCGCGGGGATCGCCGCGATGCTGCCGAAGCCCGCGCCATTGTAGGTGACTCCCATGCCGCCATCGGAACCGGGCGGCGCGAGCGCGCCGAGGTTCGCCGCCGGGTTCAGCCGCTTCGCCTCGAAACGCACCCGGATATCGCCGTTCAGCTGGATCAACTGGTCCGCGTACCCACCGATATTTCCGGCGATCAGCGCGTTCGTCGCCTGCGTCCGATTCATCGTCGCGGCATCCGGATGATAGACTCCCGCCGCGTAGAGTTTGCGCGCGAAATCGAGCGATTGCTTGAACTCCTCGGTCTCGATCTGGTTGGTCAGCGTGCCGTCCGAATTCTTCCGCCAGCCATTCGGCACCCGGAACATCCCCCGCATGAAGGACATGCTCCAGTCGGCCCCCTGCCCGCCGAGCGCCCAGGTGTCCGGTTTGCCGTTGCCGTCAGGGTCCCGTTTCGTCATCGCCGTGAAGAGATTGAGGATGTCGTCGGCGTTCTTTGGGGCGGGGATACCGAGTTTCTCCGTCCAATCTTGCCGGTAGAGGAGCGCGGGGCCGATCGCCAGGCTGAGGCGCGGCACACCGTACAATTTCCCCTTGATCGCCGCGTTCTTCCAGACAGCGGCGGGATACCGCGCGAGGTTCGGATAGGCCGCGAGCGCGTCACCGGCGAGGGCGGAGGTCAGATCGGTGAATGCCCCCTGCTGCACCGCTTTGTATTGATCCGGCGCGGCGAGCGGCGAGATGAGCAGGAGATCGGGGATGTCGCCACTCGCGATCAGCGCCGTCGCCTTCTCCGTGTACTGCGGGAGCGGCACGAGCGTGAAGTCCACGGTCACGCCGAGCCGTTTCTCCAGTTCCTGCCACCACTGATTCTGATCGTGTGGCACGGCGGGCGGGCGCTGCGACGCCTTGGTGATCGAGACCTTCCCGCCCCGCCCCGGCACGGCGGCGACGGAGACGAAGGGCGGCGGTGGCGTGAGGTACGCGTCCGGCACATTGGGCGCGGGCGATGGCAGTTTGCCGCCTACCGCCGGATGCACGACCGCGCTCGCGATCGTTGCTGTACTGTTGGCGGCGGGTGCGGTCGCGATGGCGACCGTCGCGGTCGGGCTGGAGCGCGTGCCACAGGCAGCGAGAAGCGCGGCGCTCGCTGCGGTTGCGACCCCTCCCAATGCGATGCGGAGCACATTCCGCCGACCATACCCACAGGGAACCCACGGAGACCGCCGCTCGTCACGCATCGCACGCCATTCCTTTCGGTTGTTGGGTGACTTACACCCTAGATGGTGCGATGATGCCCGGTTTTTGGCGAGCACGCAAGGGGACGCCACGTCCCTGTTTTCGTGGTAGCGTAGGCATCACGCAGTCCACCCGGGTGTTGACCCGCTACATCCTCTGTGCCCCGGCGGTTCATTTGCTTTCGATCAAGGGAGGTCGTGATGGCTGTTACGCGGTTGGAGATTCGGGCGCGGGGAGCGTATGCGGACGGGGAGGCATTCGGGGCGGCGGGAGCGTACGAGCGGATTGATGGCACGATCCACTTCGCCGCCGACCCCGCGCACCCGGCGAATGCATTCATTGTGGACCTCGACAAGGCGGCGCGGGATGATGCGGGGCGGGTGCCATTCTCCGCCGACTTCTGCCTGTTGCAGCCCGTGGATGCCACGAAAGCGAACCGGCGGCTGCTCTTCGAGGTCCTCAACCGGGGGCGCAA
>JAICJW010000539.1 GCA_025928215.1 Chloroflexia bacterium
AGTTCGCCATCCCCGATCAAAAGGAAGCGCGCGTGCTCGTCTCGCTTGAGCAGTTCGGCGGCAATTGCGAGCAGAAAAAGATGGTTCTTCTGCTCCGTGAAGCGGCCCACATGCCCGATCACGAAGGCGTCGTTCGGAATGCCGAATTCCGCCCGGATGGCGGCGCGGCAGACGGGCTGGGTGAACGGCTCCATCGCGATGCCGCAGAAGAGCATCTGATGGCGCGGGTCGCGCTCCCATTCAGACCCGAACAGGTCGCTCGCCGCCTGATTGCTCACCGACAGGCCGGTTGTCATGTTGCGGGCGATCCAGCGCCGCATCAAGCCCAGATACGCCCGGCGCGGCAGGCTCGCGTGCGCCTCGAATGCGGACGCGTCGAGATGGCTGTGCGCGATACGAACCGGCACACCCGCCCGCTTCGCCAGCCGCAGCACGAGGCCGCTGTACTGATGGACATGGCTATGGACGACATCGTACGGGCCGTGCTCCTTGAGGAGACGGAGGAAATCCCGCGCGTATCGGAGGGGCTGACGGGTGTGCGGGCAGAGGATCACGGCGCTGCCGAGCGCGCGAATCTCGTCGTCGTACTCCTGCGGCTCGGTGATGTGGACGAGGAAATCCATCTGATAGCGGTCGCGATCAATCATCCGCAGGATGTGCATTAGCCAGGTCTCCGCGCCACCGCGCTCCATCATGCCGAGGACATGGAGAATGCGAATCGGTTTTTCCTGCATTCGTGCCGTCATCAACGTCCCTTCTCCGACGTTATCTCGTCCATACACTAAACGTGAACCTGAGTAGACATGTGACGGGGAGTATGTCAAAACGGGCACCATTCATCGCGTCGCGCTCTGAGGCAGCGTGACGGGCAATGCGCCGTTGAGCGCCGTGATGGTGTTCTCCTTGACCGTGATGCCCGTATAGAGCGTGCCCGGCGTGGGGTCGAAGACGATGGCGGCGGGGCAGCGATGCACCGGGAAAGTATCCGCGATCGTATTTCCCGTCACTTCGATCTGTGACGCACTCGAATTGACGAGGATACCGGCGCGAAATTCGACGGGAAAGCCGAGGTTCTGACCGGGATTGATGATCGTGTTGTTCGCGACACGGACTTGCTGGAAGGCGCGGTTGCCCGGTTCGGGCAGGCCGATCATCACGCCCGCACTTGGCGCGCGTTCGATCGTATTACCCTCGATCACGGCACCGACGGTGCCGCCGAGGTTGTGGAGCGCGACACCGGCGGAGTTGTAGTAGAAATCCCCGGAACGTCCCACGCCCTCATCCTGGAAGCGGATGGTGTTCCCGGTGATCGTGATGTTTGATGCCGTGCCCTTCGCCTCGTAGGAGAAGACAACGGAGACGCCACCGGTATCGGCGGTGCCATGCTTCAACTGCGCGACTTCGATCGTATTGTTCGCGACGGTGACGTTCTTCAGATTATTCGGCGTCGTCGGCCAGATCAGAACGCCAATCAAGGCATCCTTCGCGACATTATCGTGGCAGGTGATGTCGCTGGAGTTCCCGCCCGCAAAGTACGATCCAACGATATTGAGGAGCGTCTGATAGCCGACGGAGGTGTTGTTGAAGACCGCCGCCGGGCCGCCATGCGCCTCCATGCAGGCGCGCGCCTCGTGATACGGGGTCGGGATGCTCTCGAAGTGGTTGCCCGACAACGTATAGTTCGAGCCTTCGAGGTAGATCCCTGAGTTGTCGAAGTCCGGGTTGCTCTCCCGCATCACGAAGCGGAAAAAGCAGTCCGTCACCGAGCAGTCCCGCACGGTCTGGCCGTTCAACGAGACCGCCCAGACACCCGAGTACGGCGCGAAACGGCAGCGGCGGACATGGAGGTCATGCCCCGCCGCGATATAGATGAACGTCTGATAGGTCTCCTCTTTACTGTCATCCACCCGCGATTCGGGGTTGTTGGCGATGTTGGAATCGAAGGCGAGATCTTCGAAAACGACATGCTCGACAGCGGTATCGCTCGTTACGGGAGTAAAGAGAGAAGGCCAGTCTCCGCTGTGATCTTTGATCTTGATGACGGACTGCGCCCCGGAACCAACGAGGGAGAGATTGCTCCTGATGGCGATGCCCGTCGTCTTCGTCGGGGCGACGATGTACGTCCCCGGTGGGAAGAGGACCGTCCCGCCGCTGGCAGGAATGGCGTTGATTGCGGCCTGAATCGCGGCGGTATCGTCGCGCTGTCCGTCCCCTTTCGCGCCGTAGTTCCGGACGTCAATCGAGGGTTCGGGGTGCGGCGTTTGGGGTTCGGGGGTCGGAGAGGCGGGTACGGGTGTGATCGTGGGGGGAGCGATCACTCCCGTGGCCGACGCGGTCGCC